>VBBH01000010.1 GCA_005888695.1 Candidatus Bathyarchaeota archaeon | reverse complement strand
AATGCGACAGCTCTGCGCAACCAGAGGTCCTGAACATCTCTATTAGTGGTCAGCTGATCCAGACCCGTATTGCCAGTGACGTTGGTCGATGAAGCGTATGCCGGTTGCACCGGACTCCCGCATTTTCCGCAGAAGCTGACGTTAGATTGTAATTCAGAGCCACACTTCCAACAGTAGACCATTTTTTTCTAGCCTCGGGTATCCTCAGTTCGTCTCTAGACGATTACTAAGCGTTTCGGGTCTTGATGTTCTATCTAGTTGATTCGATCTCTCGAATCCATTCGCACTCGATCCCGGCATGTTTGTGATGACTGGCGACCGCTTCCTTGTTTGGCGCATCCAGAACGCAGTAAACCCGGTTCTCTTTCTTATTGTACAAGATGTCGTGGTGAGTTACTCCGAACTTGTCCTTCGGAGCCTTTTGTAACTGCTTCAACTGTTCGGAGGTCAGCGAGCCCATTGGATGAGTGTCGATGTATTTCGGCATGGGCCAGAGCTGGTCTCGTTCTAAATTTAAGGTTTGACGAGTCGATGTTTTGACTGGCCTGTGCAAGTAACTTCTAGTAACTACACTACGTGCCCACATAACGTGCCCGACCGTTATATGGCATGACGACCATTTACCCGTTCAGAACGCAAATGAATCACACAAGATTCGACAAGGAACGAATGGAACTATCTCGTGCATGGGCAATCTGGCTAAACAGAGGACTGGTCAGGTAAACGCCCGGACCGTCCGGCGCACATTATGTGAGCCGGGCGGAAAACTCCTATTTTTTCCAACCTATAATAGAATTTCAGAGGATTTCGATGTTATTCGGTCAAAGCGAATATGACCAGATTATTCCGTGCTGTCACAAGTATTACGAAATATGTTCTAGCCGCAGTGAAGAGAAACGATGCGCCAGAGAGACTGCAGCTGGCACAAGCATTGCTGATCAAGATACTTGCATCCGCGGTCGACCCTGGACTGATCAAAGGACCCCAAAATGATTGGGAGTACTGATTGTTGGCCGTGTCCTTAACGTAATACCCAACCAAGCCGAGTCCAACACTACCTGTATTCTTAACGGTCAGTGTTACGTTCATGCTGTTTTGGAAAATGTAGCTGGTAAGGTTGAGCGATTCCTGTCCGCTGGTGTTAGATTGAGCTAGATTGGGTATGACGATGTGAGGATTTCCAAGTGTCACTGCTCCGAGGTAAAGTCCCTCGATGCATGCGAACTTGAAAATCAGAGAGTTTAGAGGAGAATCGGTGTACAGCCCAATATGCACATCAAATCCAGCAGTTGGAATCTTGGATTGATCGGGGCAGGGGTTGGCTGGGATCACGAGGTACGTTCTAGCGTTGCTTATTGTGACGGGAGAGGGAAAGACTCCCCTGGGCTGAACTCGCACCGTACGTCCAGACGCCGCCGTACCGTGTCTGGGAACCGTTCGCTCCTAGAATTATGATGAGTGTTGGAGTGTTAGGGACATACAAGACTTCGTAAATTAGTCCCAGAGCAGTCGGTCCTTCATATTGGAAAATAACTCTCTGAGCTTGATAAGTCGGACTCAGGTAGGGTAGACCAGGCGAACCCGGAGCATACACAAGACCAGCCACCACGCCAGTGAAAACGACCAGGATAATGATCGCTAGGCCAATCTTATGCCCCAATGCTTGAATGAATGCCCGTCCTATTTGCCTAGAATATCATAGCCAGTGTTCGCGTATGCCCGAGTGTCCCGTTGCTTTCTGATGGACTTCAACGCTCAACCTGCTGCCTTCAGCCCTCGCCTGGAAACCGCACTCTGTGCATTCGAGAATATGGATTCTAGATGCCGACGTTTTGGTCGCCATCTTACTTGACAATCCCTATAGCCTCGGCCAATCATTAGCTGAAGGGGCTCTCCTCGTCATATTCTCTGTCGAACCCTTTCATTCGGTTCGAGGGTTACAATCGCACGACTTCCAGTATATTGGCGCTCCGGAGAGAGGCATAAATTTCTCTACTCGCTCTCCTCCTGCTCCGGAAAGCTTGCCTTGCGTACGATGTCGGGAGAGAGAAACCTGTAATCACGGTGATCACGCCTAAGGAGTAGTTGAGAAGGACAGGCACATGACAGACCCTAGAATAATTGAACATGCTAAGTTCATCGTCAACAAATCCACCCGCGTAAAGAAGAACGATAATATTGTCGTCCATGTCGATGATGACGGCATGGATCTCGCGGTTGAGATCTACAAGGAAGCTGCAGGGATAGGGGCTCATCCAATAATTATCGCGCTTCCCTCAGAGGCTTTACGAGGTGAATTGGCCAACGCTCCCAGAGACGCGCTCACATCTACGCCCAAACACATTCTAAGTCTGATCTCTAGTTGTGACGTGTACATTGGGATAAGATCAGATTCGAACTTACGCTCTCTTGCTAGCACCGACCCGAGAAATCTTGCATTGTACTCGAAGGGACAATATCCAATAAACGAGACGCGCCTGACTAAACGTTGGTGTCTCACACAGTATCCGAACGAGGCCTATGCGCAAGAGGCAGGAATGAGCCTATCAGAGTACCAAGACTTCGTCTATAGAGCCATACTCCTAGATGTCGAGGCGCAGCACGCCCGCATGGAGAAACTGGCGACTCTGATGAAAGCGGCTGACAAGATCAGATTAATCGGAGAGAGAACAGATCTTGAGTTCTCGATCAGAGGAAGAACGCCGGTAATCAGTGACCCTATTCACAATGTACCCAGCGGCGAAGTCTTCACCGCTCCGTTGGACACCAGCGCTAACGGGGAAATATACTTCGACCTACCAGCCATCCGGTTAGGAAGAGAGGTCAGAGGCGTCGATCTCAACTTCAAAGATGGGAAGGCTGTGGACGTGTCCGCTGAACAGAACGAGGATTTTCTCAGAGAACAGCTCAATATTGATGATGGTGCCAAGCGATTGGGAGAGTTTGGCGTTGGAATGAACCTCAACATCGACAGATTCACAAAGAACATCCTCTTCGACGAGAAGATCGGAGGCACAATTCATCTTGCAATGGGCAGGGCCTACAAGGAGAACGGGGGTACGAATGAAAGTATTCTCCACTGGGACTTCATCAAGAACATGCATCAGGGCAGTATCATGATGGATGGCAAGACCATCCAAGAGAACGGTCGATTTCTCTGGGAATCACAGGCGTCAAGCCGACAAAGCAAAAGGGAGTAGCCGGCACCCTGGATAAACCCCTCAATCGAATTCCTGCTCATCAGCACCCAACCAACGCAGAAGATTTGAATACATTCACTGAGGAGACACTTGCACTATTTGCCTGATTTCCCCTGGGAATCGACCCAGTTTCCCCAATGGACTCGATCATTTCCTCGTGAAAATTGAGCGCGAAGGGGGGAGAGGTATACTGGCCACGATGAAATATTCTGTGCTTGGCGATGAGGCCAGCGGAGGAGTACTTTCTGAAATTCGAGGATTACTTTCAGCGCAAGAAAAACTCGTGATGACCAGTCCACTCCGGAACCCCTTATTCCGAAGTCACAGGAACCTTTCTTTCAGGGCGTCCCGTTCTGCTTCGAGGATCATGTCGAAGAACCTGTCAGACGGTGTCTTGGACACTCTCAATATCCGTCCAGCATCGTCCAAGGACACGCGGCGGGCGGCAAAGACAACGACCGCCATCTCACCAAACTTCCCCACAAGTTTCCCAGTCTCTTCAGCCCGCTTCACAACATCCTTCTCGCGTTCGGACAATCGGAGACCCTTCTTCTCTAAGATCCGCTTCACATCCTCATCTGACAATGACAAGACGCCAATATTCACGCTGCCACACTCTGGACACTTCACAACCTTCGACAGATCCTTCACAACTTTGATCTCGGAATAGTTCCAGCACGAGGTACAAACCAATGTCCTGGCCTCATTGTACAAGCGAGCCTTCGCCGACTCAACCAAGATCCTCTTCATCTTCTCCGTCGGAATCAAATCAGTTCGTCGACTAATCCGTTCCAGTCCCACCCGGACGATCGGACTAGGCTTAGCCTTTCCCTTATTTACAATCACGCTAACCTCGCCTGTCCCGATGCCCGCTAAGACCTTGCTGGTATTCGGAATGTCCACATCCTTTTCGAAAGTCTCTCGGACGGTTTCCTCCATAATCACGGTATTCTCGAAGCTCTTCGCCAATTGTCGAAGACTAGTATTTGACAAGTCGGCACCGCGCGAGATCGCTCCAAATCTACGAGCCACGTGAACCAAACGTCTCTTGAAGAGCCCAGTCTTCCTCGAAGCCTCGATCGCCATATCCGAAACGTTGATGTTTTCCTCTCCCAACCTCTTCAACACATTCGCTACATCCTGCGCTCCGATAACACCCGGAGACTGGAAAACAATCCGATATGGATCCTGCTGTATTCCAATGCTTGCCCCAGCCTCGTCAGACAATAGGTGCCCCACCAAACGGGCAAGGGTACGATTTACCAAGGTTCCAAAGTGACTGTTCACGATTACGAAATCATCCCACTCCTCAACAGTAACCAACTTGTCACTTGGAACAGGCACACCCATTTCACACTGGGCATATGTATCCGCGATCGCTCTCTTACTCGTCACCCTGTCCGCCTCATAATCCTCCGAGATTGTCTCCGCAATCTGCGCCAACGTCCTACCCTGTTTCCTCAACTCATCAACTCGCCGTCTGATCAACCCTACCTCGGCAGCGATCTCATACGGGACAGGTATCTCCTCTCCAACCCAGCTGGGGATTGCCCCAGTTGGATCGTTCACTGGAACGACGTAGATCTTGTCTCCTCTGATGCTGATCATCTTCCAAGCGGAGCCCCGCACAATGAACTTAGTTCCAGGCTCTCCATGCTCCGCGACAAACGCCTCATCCAATACGCCGACCGCGCTATCGTTCGACTGGTCGATGATCAAGTACTGCTTCTCGTCCGGAATCATCGAGAGCTTGTTGAAGTAGTACTCGTAAAGATACTTGATTCGCTGCGGCCTCATCAACAATTTGTCTTGTTCCGAGACCCAGGCCAGGCGAGGAAATCGAGAGTACATGTACCCGGCCACGGCCATGACATCTTTCTCTGTAAGATTCCGGTACGGATACGCCTTCGAGAGCATATCCACCAGTTCATTCGCGTACCACTTGCGATTCTGGATCAGCAAGCCCGCCATCTGATGACTCAACACGTCTAGCGGCTTATCGGGAACAGTCACAAACTCCATCTCCTCATCTAGAGCCCGTCGTGCAATTACCATGGCTTCCAAAGTATCGTCGGGATCCATGGTGATTATGACCCCATCAGCCATCTGGCCGATACTATGCCCGGATCGTCCAACACGCTGGATCAATCTAGTCACTTGATGCGGGCTCATGTACTGGATGACGTAATCAATCCGGCCAACGTCTATTCCTAACTCTAGGCTGGAGGTGGCGATCAAGCCTCTCAACTGTCCATCCTTCAATCCTCGTTCGGCCGTAATACGGGACGGTTTTGCAAGGCTGCCATGATGGATCGAAACTGGAAATTCGATATCCCAGATCTTGAACCTGCTCGTCAAAACCTCCGCAATAGACCGCGTATTCGTGAACAGTAACACCGACTTGTGACCCTCGATCATCTCACGCATCAGGCGCAGCCTTGCCGCAACTTCGGGATGCGTGAACAATTTCCCCGCCAAGACATGATCCATCTCCGACGGTTCCGGGAAGAGGATACGGAATCGAATTTTCCTTGCGACTGGAACATGGACGATCTCTACAGGTCGCCCGTTCCCCACTAGGAATAGTCCGACCTTCTCAGGAGAGCCGATC
>VBBH01000024.1 GCA_005888695.1 Candidatus Bathyarchaeota archaeon | reverse complement strand
TGCCTCGAATGATGATGTCTCCTCGGAGATCATGCGACAGACTGATGGACGTGGAGCAGACATATTCTTCGAAATGTCAGGCGCACCAGCCGCGTTTGAACAGGGCTTCAAAGCTTTGAGACCGGGGGGTACCGCCGTGCTTTTCGGGCTGCCCTCGAAAAGGGTCGAGATCGACGTGGCCAATTGGATCGTGTTCAAAGATGCCCATGTGAGAGGTGTCTTCGGCCGAAGAGTCTACAGTACATGGTACAAGACAGCGGAGGTATTGAGAGCGGGTATGGTCGACATGTCCAAGGTGATCACTCATCGGTTCGACATGGAAGAATTCTCAAAGGCATTTGCCTTGATGAAGTCAGGCCGGTGTGGTAAGGTCATCATGTATCCGAACGGACGAAAAAAGAAATAATTTGGAAAGATCGACTCAGCGTTTCTTTGCCTGGATTGGCGGTGGTGGGATCTGGCGTTGACGGATCTTTGCAACTTCTCCAGCTATTCCTTTGAGGGTTTGTATTTTCGAGCCCGTCTTCTTGATCTCGATATAGCCGGTTTTGTCCCAGGTCGTACCAGGTTTTGCTGCCTTCTCTGTTGGCTGCGGGTCTAGTTCTAGGGCTCGTGCTGCCTCGACGACCTCCTTGAGACTGGGTTGTCTTATGGCTCTGGGCAATGGAATTTTTCTTCCCTGAAGTCGAGTCTTGGTGCTGTCTATGTTCGAGGGCCAGATTATCTGGCGGTTGGGTCGTTTCAGGCCCATGACTTCCTAAAAAGGGGATTACGTACTTTCTATTTGCTTGTTGAGGTTTTCTCGGTGCTTAGGATGGCATTTATGACACCGTCTTGTCCGGGGCGAGATGTGACGCGTGCCTGTCCAAGTTCAGTGTCGATTATTGCACCCTTTGTTATTACACGTCTTCTTTGGTAGTCCACGTTCGCAGGATTTCTAACTACACGTAATAATTTGGTCTTGGACGTTTTTCCAGTGGCCTTGTTCGTTACGACTGCCCAGTCTGCTTGCGCGAGTTGCACTTTGGCGCTTCCTCCAAAGCCTCTTCTGAATCTTTGTTTAGTTGGACCTGCCAGGGTCTCTGTTGGAAGTCCGCCCATTTCAAAAGCTCGTTTGCCTCTCCACATCCGTTTTTTTCCTCCAGTGGGTTTCCGTTTCAGCATACTGCCATGCCATTGTGGCACTTCACACATCAAATCCTTAGGGTCTGATTACTGCCTTGCTTCGCGAGCCTTCAACCATATTAATCGTTGCCCAGAGGAACCTGTTGCAACTGTATCCTTGGATTTCGATCCTTGGAGTAACCGAAGGCTTATCTCAGACAAACCGGTTCACTTTCTTTAGAAAAGGGAGTCTGACCAGGTAAGAATGCCGAGTTACTGCTTGGAATGTGGGGGCGAGCTGAAGTACGACCCTGCGATCAAGCAGTACAGCTGCAAATCCTGCGGTCTAACGTTCTCAAGCCAGGATCTCCTCAAGGGGCGAGACCAGATGGTAAGGCCAGAGACAGACGACGATGCCAAGAAGCGCCGCCACAAAGAATACCTGAAATGGTGGCTCAGCGGCGACAAGAGCAAATAGAACCCGATTAAGAAGCAAAATAGTTCTGGATTTCTCGCTGTTGGCGAAAGCGAGCGGAAACCTCTCTGAAACTCATGATCCCCATAAACTCGCCGTGTAAAGAGCGTCGGAATTTTAGTTGTAGTAGGTTCTGACAGGTCCAGAAAGAATTTCTTTATGATCTTTCACCAAGATCACTTAGGCCCCTTTTGGAACTGGTGGTGTGACGATGTTGAGGGAAAGCTTGAAAAGATCAACGGCTGCGCGCTTTTACTAATTTGACTCTCCCTACGCCAGAGCAGTATTTCGAGCGGATACACAAGATCGTGTCACAGCTCGACGAAATGAACGTGAAGATCATCAACGCAATGAAGAAGAACGGACCCAGGAACCTACAGAAGATCGCTCAGATAGCTGGTCTCAAGTATCCAACAACGTACTCGAGAATTTCTAAGTTGGAGGATGGGGGGTTGCTGGCGACGTGGGCTCAGCCGAACTTTTCGAAGCTCGGGTTGTCCAGAGCGATCGTTTACGTGACTCCGATGGCTGGGATGGACGCTTTGGCTCGTGAGGCTTTGAAGGTGCCGGGTTATTGGCTTAGGGTTACAAGGTGCATGGGTGAGTCGAATGGATACTTTTCTATTCATGCCGTGCCGACGGCGAATCGCCAGGATTTTCAGCAATATCTTGATCATTTGACGGTTTCGGGGATTGCACAGAATTATCGGATCTATTGGACGGGTGAACAGTATACGATGGTTCCCAATTTCGATTATTATGATGCGAAGCTTGGGAAATGGCGGTTCGAGTGGGACGGTTGGTTGAAGAAACTTGCAGATGCTTCGGAGGGAAAGGCGCACAAGACTAGTGCTAGTTGGTCGATGCCGGTCGAGACCGCCGAGTTTGACGAGCGTGACTTGGTCATTTTGAAGGAGTTGATGAAGAATGGGCGTGTGAAGCTGGCGGATCTGGCGAAGATTTTCGGGGTTACATTACCTGCTGCAAAGTATAGGTTTGACAATATCAAGAAGCGGGGGCTCATTCATGAGTATGTCTTGGATATATTGCCTTACGCGCCTGATGTCTCGGATTTGTACGAGGTCCGTATGGACTTCAAATCTGAGGCTATGATGAGGAGTAGGGCTGAAGTTCTTGGTACTCTTCCTTTCGTCCTGAATTATGTGCCGTTGAGGGGATCGAACAGTCTCTCGGTCCGGGTTTATTTGCCGCGTGGGGAGATGAGTAATCTCATTACGCTGCTATCTACGTTGGCGCGGATAGGTGTTCTGACGAATTTCACTTATGTTTGGTTGGATTATACTACGATTCAGGCGCAGACGTTTGCGTACAAGGATTATAGTGAGCGTAATGGTTGGCATTATGATAATCGGGTCTATATGGCGAAGTTGGATGGGATGCTGGAGAGTATGGCGAAGGTTCGTGGCGAAGCAGCGGTTTTTCAGCCGATGTCTCCAATCACAGCCTAACGACGTATTCGCATAATCCAATAGGCGTGACCGGTCCGAAAGTATTCGCGTTCTATCTGTGTCTGGAGAAAAATAATGAGGGGGGATCAAAATAAATTTGAAAAAAGCACTTTCGGAGAGTGCCTGCAAAACTTTTTTCTAGCAGACTTTTCCTCGTGGAATTCTTAGTGTTCGAGTTTGTCCATCTCAAGAGTGGTGAAGAGGACGGCGTGGAGGGTGTGAAAGTATTGGGAAAGTGTCTTTCACGTCTTGAATTTTGAGGTGCTACCCACCCCTATTTTTACAATTATATTTTCTCAGGCGGCTCAAAATGAGCGAGATCTAGGCTAATTCTTCCATTATGCATGGAAAAGCATTTTGCGGAAACGGTATTATTCATTTAAACATAGCGGAATTTCATGAGGAAGACATCGGGGGCCTGAATTATTGAGCTCCGATTGGCGATCGGAGGGTCAAAATGAGCGAATTAGATTCTAACTGCGATTTCCCTACTAATTTTCTTAAATGAACGAGGTGCAAGGTATTTCCTGAGAGCAACAGCCACTAAAATGGCGAGTGGGTGGGTCCTCGTGAGGAATCGGGGGTTGTTGATTCGTATCGTTTTAAATAATCGATTCGATAACTATGAATGAGATCGAAATTGTATCGAAAAAGCCTAGTTGGCTTGATCGTGGTTCTGCTTTTCTTCTTGGCTCCGGCCCATGCCACACCTTCACTCTCCCTCGGGACCACAGCAAAATACAATGTCTCAATTATTCTGCATATTTCGAACGGTTGTACTGCTGACCCTATCGAATACGCTGGTCAGGCGTGTAACCCGATCATCTACTACCGACCGCCGGGTATGATAGGCGGTGGTGGTTATCTCAACGTTACAACTTTCACAGGCAACAGCACAATTTTCCTGCAGCATCCATCTCCAACTATAACGGTATTCGATCATGGAGTTTGCAATTCTACAAGTGACAGTTGTGGATTCTATCCTTCATACGCGATAACCCTGCCAGGAATCGGTGTTAGTTGGTACAATAATGGAACGCTTACCCACAACATTACGTCCATGAATCTGACAAGTTCGGGAGTTCCCCTTTTCAACGCAACTGTACCGCCTAGCTCTAATTTCTTCCACGTATTCACAATGCCAGGGACTTATCCCTACTACGACTCGTCGCACCCGTGGATGCATGGGACGGTTTCCGTCATCGCCTATCCCAATCCCCCACCTGTTCCCATCGTCACTTATCCAAATCCTCAACCAACGAATATCCAGGCTGAGATTGACGGAACCGTAGGCTGGACAGTTGTAGGATTAGATAACACAAACGCCGTGTTGAAAGTTGACCATGAACTGGCACTCTCGATTTCACCCATGCCAGGCATCACGATCACTCCAGTGCATGAGTCTGGGAGTTTTGAACAATCAATCGAACTGAACACCCGACTAGAATCTCCTGGAACTGCGAGTAGCATCATAGCTCACGTCGTCGGACAATTTCTTAATGGACTCCCGAGCTTGGGTACAAGTCCCGTCTACGGCACGCCCACCGTGAGCCCAATATTCACACGAGGGATGGATGTATCGCAGAAGATGTATACCATGTGGTGGGTAAACGGTCCACTGGTCCTCGGAAGCCCTGTCAAGATACTGACAGGTCTTTCCAGCGTAACCGGCGACGAGAGCGTTACAGTAGATCCATTTGGACCGACGCCGGCATGGCTTGTCACCTCGAACACTACCGAAACGGTAAAGGTCTCGATTCCATACTCTGGCGAGAACCAGGTAACCTCATCACTGAAAATGTCCTGGGCGTTTGACAAATCGAACGATCTACTCTTGAAATCAGAGATCAACGGTCTTTTCGCCTCACACTCTACTATGAAACAGACGATATGGCCAAATCCTTGTCCGTACCCATACCTGACGCCCGGGACGATTTGTCCAGTGTGTTATACGTGTCAAAGCCCGGTCTACGTGAACGTATCAAGGGATACTCTGGTCACGCTAGACGTTGGGATGACCCTGACTTCCACGAGTCTAAAGTCAGACAGCACTAGGATGGCCAACTTAGCGCCCAATTCCGATCCTGCACCGTTAACAACAATGACTTTGTTGTCGATTGGTTCGTTGGGGGCTGTAGCCGCGGCAGGCGTTGGAGGCGGAGTATGGTTCCTACAAAGGCGTAGAGGCAAACAGAGCGAGATCGGCAGTCCGCTTCCACAGCCAACTGCCTGAATCCAGTCTCTTCTACCGTCTAAGACCACGCAAATACTCGTCCATCAACCACTTCATCTTCCAATTCCTTGTCCA
This sequence comes from Candidatus Bathyarchaeota archaeon, assembly GCA_005888695.1. The sequence continues at coordinate 16,700 of VBBH01000024.1, read as the reverse complement.
AGGAGGAACAAGATTCGTTGCTGGCTTCTTTCCGGCATGAACGGTTCGAATGCTTTTTTCGAGTTCTCTTAGATATCGAATAGCCGTTCTTACATCATCGGGGCTTGCGACTCGGCCATGCCCGGGAACTATCCTCCGAGGCCTCGTCTTGAGGATCCATTGTAATGCTTGGATCTGGCCCTTGATCCGGGCATCTTCAAGGTTGGGATGATACCTGTTCCAGAAAATGTCGCCTGCGAAAACTGTTCCATCTTCTCTGCAGACAGCTACCGAATCGCCATTGGTATGAGCCACAGCGACTGGATGAACAATATCGACGGTGGTTTCCTCGTCCAGATGGAGAGTGAGCTTGTTGCGGAAGGCGATGCTTGGATAGCTCACTCTTACGCTCCTCAACAATTCTGCTAGGCGCTTGTTTCTCTTCCGATACTTGTTGAGGAGTCCTTCTGACTGGTCCAGCATCGACCGGCGACAATTCTCGTGAGCGATGATGGTTGCGCCTGCTGTAGCGAAGGGAAGGTTTCCGAAGACGTGATCCGAATGATAGTGCGTATTCATGACATACAATCGCTTCGGTGAATGTTTCCGGACAACTGCGAGTATTTGATCGGCCGTTCGAAGGTGAAAGCCCGTGTCGACGACCAGGCATGCTTCCTTCCCGATAATGAGTCCCGTGTTTGCGCCGTAGGAATGATAGACGTCATCTCCGTTACCAATCAGAGCCCAACAGTGTTCGCTGATTCTTGACGCGTTCGACACGGTGTATTCGCACCTAGTCTAGGCCATATCATGTTTGCCATAAGTCTCACTCCTTTTGGGAAGATTTTAGGTTGGCTGAAACGGCTTTCTGATTGTTGAGAGTTCTTAGGGCTCGGGGATTGCCTGCGTTTCCGGTTCTGCTTTCTTAGGAGCCAATCTGGAGAGCTTTGACCGACGCCAGAAATAAACTGCGGGCAAAGCGATCGCTACAACAACGGATGGAACGACCAGATACCAGTAGGGGATTGATAGAGCAGCAGGTGGAGGTGAGGTTGTCACCGTTAGAATGGGTCCATCATTGCTCCATGTGTCAGCCCAGTCACCGGCTTGAACGGAATAGGTGTAGGTCGTGGTTGGACTGAGACCATTGTCATTGTAGGAATAGATGTTTCCGGGCACTGTGGCGAGAAGTGTGTTGCCGCGATAAATCCGGTACCGGAAAACTCCTACATCATCATAAGCCCTGCTCCAAGAAAGCGTTAGCCCAGTGGGTGTCGAATTTGAAACTACGAGACTTTTCCATTTTGCAGACCATGACGGAGGAATCCCGTCGGGTAGACCGTACGGTTTCATAAGAGGGTACTTGTCTGCTTGATATGCAGTGTCGCCGATTCCGTCAGGGTTGGGACAAATGTCCTGGGCGGGTCCACTGCAATGGTCTATACCATTGTAATCAGCCCAGAAGTTTCCCCCTGTTGGATAACCATTGTCAGACTTCACAATGGGTGTTGTCCCCGATCCGCCTTGGGGGATGAGCGCATAGGCGTCATTGTAAACGAAGTTGTTATGGTAGACCGTTGCTGTTTGGGGGGTAGTGAAGTAGAGAGTTGGTGGATTAAGGGCGAATTGAAGGGCGTAATTGGCGTTGTTGGATATGTTGTTGCTGACAATGGTGATGTTGTGAGATAGTTTGGTGGAGATTCCGGAACCGAAATTCGATACTATGGTATTACCTGTGATAATTGTGTCATTCACATCTGCCAATTGAATGCCTATGTATCCATATTTGATGTTGAGATTTTCTATTCGCGAGTTCCGGCAGCCGACAACGATGAGTTCGCCTGTCTGGATTCCGTTGATGTCGAGCCCGTTGCAGTTGCTGTAAAGAACAACTGGTTGACCGTAGACGGTATTGTCAGGGCTGATAACAATATTACCACAAGGAGTAAGGGAGTACGCATAACCGCAGCTAGTAACATCTATTCCGCCCGAAAAGAACGTGTTGCCATTCAGCTTAATGTTTGGCGGAGGCGACTGCGGCTGAGGGTTCAAGTCGATAGCAAGGCTCCCCGAAAAAGAGTTACCGGACACAGTCAGATTGTGATTTGCCGCCAATGAAGTGGCAATGTTTCCTGTGGACGGGATTGAAGAGACATTATTCTGAACAAAACTCAAGTCATATCCGGTGACGCTCACAGATTGATTGTCACCGACTCCAAGCTGGCTTGTATTGCCGTTAACAACCGTTGACTTGGACATTATCGAGTAGTTCGAGCTAAGACGAAGACTATCTCCCTTGTTGCCTGAAATAATGTTGTAGCCTATGATGACGTTAGAAGCATTGTCTGTCTTAATCCCGAACTCGTTCTTTGAGACAGTATTGCTTGCAATCGTTACGTTCGATGACGAGAAGGAGTAGACGGAATAATTATTGGTAGACAATTTGTTCGTCGAAACAGTAACCTTGTCCGAGTAACCAATTACGATGCCATAATTGGTGTTGGAAGAAATGTCGCTTCCCAGAATGGCTATTCCCTTTGAATGGTCGATATTAATTCCGGCACCGTTGTTCTGCACAGAAGTGTTCTGTATTGTGCCATTGGAAACACCGCGAAGAAGTACTCCCACGTAACCAGAGTGGAGATAGCAGTCACGGATCACGAAATGAGCGGTGGTCCCGGTAATTGTAATTGCATTCGATGTTGTTGCGAGAATATCCCATCCCTGAATGATATAGGGATCAATAGCAGTCCCAGAGCCGGTCGTTACTCCACTTGTCGATGTGAAGCTACTGTCGCTCGTAATTAGGATGGGTGAATGAGAGTTGTAAGATGATGCATTGATTGTGGGTAGTTGCTTGAACGAGCTAGCACTGATCGCCCCTGAAAGCATGAGAACAATGAGGATCGAGATTGTAAAACGGAACAGCTATCGCAACCTCCTCTACCCTCCCCGTGAGGACTTCGGTGTCCAAAATAAAAGCAGACTGTCGGATTACGAGCTTCTTGTGTGAAACATGCGAATTCGAGTATGTGCCTTTTAAAATTGGCGCTTGGTGGCTTGGTGGACTTGTCCCCACTAAAGGCACTCATCACTTTCTTGTCTTGGAGAGCGACCCTAGGTAATCCCTTACGGTTACTGCGGCCGCCGAAACGATTCTCGCCGTACTTCTTCTGCCCTTGTCGATATACGGTTCCTTCAAGAACTCTTCCAAATCTTGAATTCCTGCAGAGTCATTCTCAATGATATTCCTGACCTTGGAAACACCAATCTTTGCCTTAGCCATGAAGCCTTTATCACCACTCAGAAGGAGTAGTCCGTCGACAAGGTCGTCCGCGTCACCCGCTTGATAACGAAACCCCGCTCCTTCCTGAATTACGAGGTCGGAGTACTGGTCTTTTCCACATGTCGCGACTGGCAGTCCAGCCCACATGTAGTCGAAGATTCTGGTCCGAATGCTAAGTTCGTCCTCGAGAGTGGGCTTGGCAATGTTTAGGCCGACATCTGCCCTCTCGTAGAAATCTGACCTCTTCCTGAAAGGCACTACGCCGGTGAAGCTTACACGGTCCCCGAGGGCTTCAGCCTTCGCGCGGATGGATCTTTCGAAGTCTGGGTTTCTTGGGTTCCCTCCCATGAACACCATTTCGTAATCCAAACCTTTCTGAGATGCCTTCTCTAAGGCTTCGAATACTGTTGGATAGTCGTACCATGGTAGTGTTGCGCCGGCGACAAGCAACTGAATCCGTTTCGAATCGATTCGACGCGGAGATCGTATAGGCAATTGATCAGGTGGCAGGGACATTGGGACCAGGTGAATGAGAGGGTCCGTAGGTGTTGCAGTAATCAAAGTGGCCTTCTTCGCCGCGATGAGCATGGCCAAGATGAAAAATCTGAACCTGGCTCCAGAGGTTATCAAGAAATCTCCCCGCCAGAACGAGTCGAGTGTCAACTTCAACAGATGTGCCGGAACACGACCCGTTGTTGCGAGTTCTTCCAGCAGTCCGCTTCCAACATAATCAATGATTGTCGGGACCTTCTCCTTGAATCTGCTTAGAAACGAGAGAGCCGACCAAGGAACGTAGATCACTTCGGGACTTTCTTCCCTGATCGCTTCTGCTACTCGACTAGGGGTGTATTTGATAGTCCTGATCCGGATGCTGTCCTCCAGATATCTTGACTCGTCCAGCTTATGCAAATGGAAACTCTCGTACAAGCTTAGAATTGTGATATCATGTTTCTCGCGGAGCTTCTGGAATAAGGAATATGCCCTGTATCCTGGACCGTCTGTGATGTTGTCCCCGTAGGGGTAGGGTGACGTGGTTACGCAGATTATCTTAGCCAAGGGCAGGGTTCACTTCGGCAAGTCGAGTTTTAGGTCCTATACGCCACGGTAAGCGGTGTCCCCAGCGCTCTAGGAATATCAGCAGAGCCATGTATAGAAGGACAATCGACAGGATCATTCTCAATGATAAGGTAACGATTGCGGGTAGACTGAGGTTGAATTCCATTGCTGGTGGATAAATTGGTACGAATAATCCGACTGTGAGGAATGATCCAAAGTTCAGAAGATAGGTGAAAAACAATCCGCAGCTTGCCCAGTAGACGTTGCGTAGCTTATCGTAATATGAGACGAGGACTAGAATCAGCAAAGGTTGGACCCAGAGGAACCACTGGGCATGGAAGGTGTCCAGTGCGTAGTAGGCGAGGAGGAAGATGAGGAAGGAGTCTCTCATCGTGTCGAAAGACCATCCCCTGAAATGGACAAGGACGACCAATAGCCCCATGTACATCAAGGGCAGCAGGAAGAATACGTCCCAACCGGCGCCAGTCTGGACGCTAATGGAGTATCCCAAGACGAAAGTTTCGATACCCACGAACAAATTCGATCCAATCGAACCGCGATTCCAGAGTGTCAGACCGTAGAACCCGTTCACGTAGATAGGTGGCATTGCAAGATTGGCGGACTCGTAATAAGGTGCGAACAACTGAAGAGGTAATACGCCTAAAATCGGTGGAAGGAGCCCCAACAGTATTGTCTGAATAAATTTCACGGCCTTTTTTGTCGGAGAAAGGGCAGAGTTTTGCCTAATACGGAACAGGGCAAATGGCAGGAGCAGAAGCAGACCGACAGCCTTTATCGCTGCGGCCATTCCGAGCGCCAATGCGGTAGAATTTTCCTTCCTCTTCTTGTAAAGGAAGAGTGAAAGTACAATAAAGAAGGTGACCATTATGTCGTACTGTCCGATCACGTAACTGACCAAGATACTGACCGGGTTGAAGAGCCAGAGTTTGTATCCCAACAGAGCTTTCTTCGGGTCCTCGATTAGATGGAGAATCATTAAGCCAATGCCGATGTCGAAGAAGAGGAAAGGCAGTTTCATAACAAGGAGCATCTGTTGAATTCCAGGCTGGGCCAAAGCAAGAATATGCATAACCTCCGAAGGATTGTAGTTCCTGCTTGAAAGATAGAAAGATCTCATCTGGGGGGAGATTAGTGGGCCGAGTGCTCCGAAAATGGCCGAGAAGAAGAGGAAAACGATTGGTGGATCATTGGATTGGATCAATTGATGTTTGTCAAGAAGGACCAAGCTTACCCAGGCCGTCACGCTGAGGTCCCGCGACGCCGTTATGGGAGCTAAGAGCACCCTCACCAATATCGCAACGAATGTCCACTTTGCAATGATTGGTGCCAAATGCCTCACGGGAGAGGGTAGAAGATAGTTGCGCAAACGAGTTCCCACTCTTGGAGTGCTCAACTCCATGTCACGCTAAGGGGGTTGAGCTGGAATAACCGAAAATGGGGCGTGAGAATTCGACGGTCGGCACTTCGGCCAAAGACGGGAACTTCAGAATCCTGAATCCCAACATCAGGCTGATGACTGAGTTCTCAGGGGGAATAAAGAAGGGTTTGAGCAAAACGATCTCTTCGTGCCAGTCGTGAGTATTGTATGTCTTCTGAAGGATTGTGACGTTCCAGCCAGCGCCGAGTTGCAACGCAACGGTGCCAGCGACTGAGACAGAGCTTGTTTTCATCCAGATGTCTAGGAATGGGAGTTGAGTGCAGTTCACCGGGGGAACGACCGGAAGCCTAACTCCGTAGAAAGTCTCCAGCTTGAATCCAGTGGAGTTGCCTGCTATCGAAATATTCATGTCTGCGTCGGACAGGTTGACCTTCACCTTGCCGAGGGATGAGTTGGAAACCCTCGCGAGCGACAGGTCACCGTTCCAGCCTGGGACGATCCTCGTGGAGGCGTGCGGTACAATGAATGATAGAGAGGCAGTGTAGCCCGCAGCTAGAAGGATGAGACCGATGAAGATGACGGTCGTAGTGCGGCCATTCCATTCAAAAGTCAGATCTTTCTTCCTCCCACCCATTTCAACAGCCCCCACAAAAATCCGAGGGAGTATATCGGGTCGGAGAGTATCCCTAGAGCTGGCATCCAGAGTGTGTCAATCAAGGGATGCTCTGCAAGGCTACGTTGGTTCCTGAATCCAGACGATATTGTCAGCGCATAGTAGACGTATCGATATGCTAGGAAGCTCAGGGTTGCAACTAGAAACCATGGATTCATGGTAGATAGGTATGCAAGAGCAGAGAGGAAGAGAAGGGTAGTGTAGGCGACCTGTACCGCTCTATGAGTAGTCCTGGCCCTCGCGTATCCCTTTCCTATATCTTCGAAGATTCTAAACCTGTGTTCACCCAAGATGCCTCCCATGGCCCTACCGAATTCGAATTCTTTACGCAGGTTTCCCCGGAACGATTGAGCTTTTCCGCCGTATCTTTGAAGAACGGGGAGATTGTATTGCTTCAGGATCGAGTATCCTCGTTGTCTCAGCTGGACGGACACTGACAAATCCTCGCCTGCAATTCGGTACCTGGTCGGGAATCCCCCTATCGACTCTAAAACCCTCTTCTTGTAGAGATCACATTTTCCTTCCGAAAAGTTGACGATCTCAAAGTCCTTAGCGGGCCGGGGGTGTATTTGTCTTCTTAACAACCCGAAGGTTTTCTTCGCAAGATTCATCTCGTCCTGATCGGACATCCCGTAGTAGCCAGTCACAACTGCAACTTTTGGATCCATGCACTTGACGGCTGATGATATCCAATCAGGTTTCATTAGTTCGCAATCTTGGTGGAGGACGAGGACGTTTTCACCGTGCGCGATTGCGAGTCCATCATTGAGAGAGGCTGAGAGTCCGAGGTTGCTCGGATGCCTTATGATCTTGTAGGAGTTCGATCCAGACTTCAGGACTGCGATTGCTTTCGTCAGCGTCTGGTCGGAGCTTGAATCGTCTACGATGATTATCTCGGTTCGAAGATCCTGGACCTGAACGGACTTAATTGTTTGTTCGATTGTGTTGCTTCCGTTGTAAGCCGGTATTACCACGGAGACGAGGGGAACAGTGCTCGTTTCCTCCAAGTCTCTTCTCTTCCTAGCGCTTTTTCATCGCCGACAACTCTAGTCTAAGTCGGACCAGCCCTAGAAATTGTTTGGATACTATGAATGGCAATTTACGGATTCCGTAGATTCTTGTCCCACCCTCGGCTCTGGCGTAATGTCTTACAGGCACCTCGACGATTTTCGCGTTGGAAGAGTGAGCCCTGATGGTGAATTCGCCCCAGAAACTGTACTCAAGCTTCTCAACATTGTCCAGCACTGAAAGAAGCATGGTCCTTTTCACTAGCCTGAAACCAGAGTCTATGTCGCGAAGCCTTACGCCAAACAATACTCGCACGAAAAAGTGGAATCCTCTAGAGAGAATCAACCGGTGGACTCCCTCTGCGCGATTTACTTTTGTCCCGATGACGACATCAGCATCATCTTTCTTGCTCCATATCGACCAAAAGTCTGACGGGATATACTGCCCATCGGAGTCGGAAAAAAGGACGTACGTGGAACTAGCTTGTCTAAGGGCGTCCTTGGCCGCAAGCGCGTATCCCTTCCTTCTCCTCCCGAGGTAGAGCCTAATCGGTAATTTTGTAGAGATGTTCTGGAGGACCTCCTTCGTCCCGTCGGTACTTCCGTCCTCCGCAATAATGAATTCTGCGCCAGTCTTCCGGATTATCTCATCGTAGAATGCGGAAACCACTCTCTCGATTCCCGCCGCTTCGTTGTGGACCGGCATGACAACGGAGAGATTCGAGTTCATACCCCTTTGAGCCTCTTCGGATGGGACAACTTACCCAATTCTGCCGGGCGATTTGCCCACGTAATAGTGTTACGTCGGACTGGCTAGTGGGCTATCGGGTTCTTTACAAGGACTTCGGCCGTTGATGTTTCTCTTTCAAGGGTTCTCTTGGCCCATTCGTAGAACCTTGACAGTCCATCCTCTAGTGGTACTGTCGGCCTCCATCCTAAGAGCTGATCAGCTTTGGACCAGTTTGCGGCTCGCCCCATTGCCCCGGTTGGCTTCGATGGGTCGTATGCTGGTTGAATGTTCTTTCCTGAGATCTTGATGATCTGTTCTGCGAGGTATCTGATTGTCATCCTTTGGTCTGATCCGATATTCACGATGTTTCCATCGCTGATCCTATCACAGGTGGAAACGATGCCTCTTACGGCGTCGTCTGCGTAAAGGAACGATCGCGTCTGGTCGCCCGTCCCATAAACAATGAAGGGAACCATTGGATATAGAATGGCCTTTCTCACGAGTGCAGGTATGACATGAGCCCTTGTTGGATTGAGGTCTTCATGTTCTGCGTAAACATTGAACATTCGAACGGTCGATGTTTTCATCCCATACTCTTTCGCATACCACTTGGCCTGGATTTCTCCCATGAGTTTGGCCCAGGCGTATGTGGACTCTGGGTTGGCCGGGTAGGCGTCTTCCTCCTTCAAGGCTGGGACGTTCGGTTGATCTTGTTTCTCTACTGGATACACACATGCTGTGCTGCAATAGAGATAACGGTCCACATCGAACTTCCTTGCAGCCTGCAGCATCATCGTGTTCATGAGGATGTTGCTATCGTAGATCTCTGATTGCGAGCCGGCGTCCGGGTGCATGTACTCTATGCCGCCCAGTTTCGCGGCTAGGTGAAATACGATATCGATACCTTCCACAGCTTCCTCTGAATTTTTCTGGATTCGTAGATCAGCACGGATGAATTCGATCTTATCGAGGATGTGCTGTATGTTTTCTAATCGTCCACGTTCTAGGTTGTCTACTACTCTAACAGTGGCGCCTTGACGAACAAGATGTTCGACGAGGTGTGACCCTATGTGGCCCGCCCCGCCAGTTACGAGTACATTTGATCCGTTGAGGTTCATGGATGGGTTCTTACGTTCGAACAAACCTAGACAATTCTTTTAAGCTATGAGTCGAAACTCGCAACAGACGGATCAAAATTAAACGACCTGATACCTTAGATGGGTAGCAAGAGTTTTGCAGAATATTCATCACCTTAAGCTTCAGAGGCTAAAGCGAACGATTTTGGAAAGAAGGCTCGCTAGAAAAAACGCGTTACTAGTCATCCCACTAGCGATCATCTGTTATGTGATAGCAATTGTCACCATGGGCCTGAGGAAGCATGAACTTTTCCGCACCACCGCATGGGATCTGGGCGTATTCACCCAAGCTTTCGACTCTACCATTCATAGTACCGGTTTCTTCGCTTATACCCTCGAACCATTCACCAATCCGTCCGGGAGTTTTTTCGGGGTCCACTTTAGCCCAATACTCATCGCGATACTGCCAATCTACGCCGCCTATCCTTCGATAGGCACGCTTCTCGTCGTACAAGCCCTAGCTCTAGCATTAGGAGCGGTGCCAGTCTACTATCTTTCGCTCTCGACTTTTGGAAAGGTCAGATCATCGATCGCGGTTGCTCTGGTATACCTCCTCTACTTTCCCATGCACGCCGCCAACCTGTTTGACTTCCATGTAGAATCTTTCGTGGTCACGCCGATGTTATGCGCGATCTACTATCTCCAGACTCGACAGTGGAAGAAGCTCGTCGTTTCGGTAATATTCGCTCTCTCGACGATCGAATACGCAGCATTCATGATCGCCGCCATCGGAATCGCCTACCTACTCTTGAACGCGGCCAGCATAGGTAAGGCCGTTCGCTTACGGAAATTTAGCGACAGCAGTCTTTTGCTGCCTGGGATGCTTTGTCTGGTTGCGGCTGGATGGTTCCTCGGCGCAAGACAGGCATTGAGTTTTTTCAACCCAAGTCCCCCAGCTTCATTTGAGGGAGCTCAGAGCTGGAGCCTAGTTGGTGCGGGGAGCATCGCAGAAATCCCGGGCTACCTGCTTCTGCATCCGGCCAACGGTCTTCGGGCCGTAGAATTTGACTTGCCTCTGAAGCTTCTCTATGTTGTTTTCCTTCTAGCACCCATCTTGTTTGTCCCGGTACTGCGTCCAACGGCATTTTTGGCGGCCTTGCCGTGGTTGGGATTGGCGTTTCTGTCCAACTATGCACCGTTTTACCAGATTGGCTTTCAATACCCTCTCTTTGTTGTCCCTGGCATCTTCTGGGCCCTGATATTGGGGATGCAAAGGCTAGAGTCTCTCGATTTCACCCGCAGACTCAGAATCATTCAGCGAAACATGCCTCGGATATTAATCGTCAGTTCCATGGTGGGTTTGTTCGTTTTCGCCGGTCTCACTTATCCAATAACGCTCACTGGTCCCATGCAACATGTCGATTATCTAAATCGGATAATCCAGTTGGTCCCTCCAGGCTCAACAGTTGTCACACAGAACAACTTGTTTACCCACTTTTCAGACAGGTTCACAGTATACGCGATACCTATCTATCTGCCATCGTGGTCGACCAATTTTCGTCAAATGATCGACCTTACGTTCGGAAGGAGACCGGATTTCATCCTCGTTGACGGGGTAACAGATCCTCATTCCGGGTCCATCGCCGCACTATGGCTTAGGGAGAATGGAGGATACGGAGTCTTTGCGTCTTCCGATGGGATCATATTGTTGAAAAGATCCTTCGAAGGAACCCCAAGCTTCTATGTACCAATCAAATGGACGTTGGACCAGTCCAACTTGACAATTCAAGGTGGACGCGTGCTTCAAGATTCTGGAGCGGCCAGCGGAGCCTCGCTATATCACTCGGCCAATTCCATCACACCTGAGTTCTGGGTTGGGCCGTCGGGCCCATTGATCCTCCCACCCGGTAGGTACAATCTCACGTTGAATCTGAAAACTGGCACGGTCTTCAAAGGAGACATTATCCTCGTCAGCTTACGTGCAGCCAATGGAACCGAAGCACTGTCGACCTTCAAAATTGGTGGGATCTCCTCAAGCGAGTCCTGGACCAGCTTCACTTTCGACTTTCCGTTACAACATGCTGAGTCAGTGTGGCTAAACGCTTCGAGCGCAACTTCGGGTGTCGACATTTATCTTAACTTCATTCAACTCGTCCAGTTGACGTACCTGAGCCCTTAGGCCACGCTACGGGTGCAGCTCTTTCATCCTTGAAAGATGCTGCGCCAGTAATGCGATTCCGAATAGTAGTGAGGCTGAGAGAACGGCTCGTCCAGCCCAGACTATCTGCTCGGGCGGGAGGCCCGCTTGCATTAACCATTGGTATGGGCCGGTCATACCCAGATACTTTGGGTCTATCGGAGCCAAGAGATTGGTCGTAAATCCGGGATCCCACTTTAAGGTGTAGACGAAGAAGAATGCAGTGCTTACAATATAGGTTAGTTTGGCCCCTACCGCCTTGTCAGCAACCCAGAGGAGAAGAAGTGGTTGTACCCACAGAAACCATTGTGGTAAAAAGAGACTTAGGGCATAGTAGGAGAACAAGAATCCCATGAACGCATAGGCTAGCGACACACGATTCCAGTCTTGAAATGTGGCGACTGCAAATAATAGGATTGCGTAGGACATGGGCATTAGGACGAAGACATCGTTGGATCCGGGGGTACTCAGAGATGCTGAGTAACCTACCACGAACCTGAACAGCCCGTTCAAGATGCTGTTGCCCGTTGCTCCCTGCGTGTAAAGGGTGTTTTGGTAGAAGCCGTCGACGTATGTTAGCGGGAGGGCTAGGTTGGCGGATTGGTAAAATTTTGGCATCAGCAAGGCTGCGCTCAGCCCCACACCTGCCGTCAAGAGACCAACTGTGAGCACGGAGAATCCTTTGATCATCCCTTTCGAGCCACCTAGGTGCCTGATGGTGTAGATGGCAAGTGGAAGCAAGAAGAGGATTCCAACAAGTTTGAAAGCGCCAGCAAGTCCGAATACGAGTGCTGAACTCATGTATCTCTCACGGCGCAGAAGTGCCAGTCCGACCAGAAAGAGTGAAACTGCGAAAATATCGTACTGGCCGACGGCGAAAGTCACCAGGAGACTTACAGGATTCAACATCCAGAGCTTGTAGGCTGCTAGTCCCTTGCTAGGTTGTGATGGGATCCAGAGGAGCGCGACGGCAGCTACAAAGTCTAACAGTAGCAGGGGGATTTTGAGGAGGAAGAGGAAGAGTCCCAAGCCTGTTTGGTTCATGGCGAAGGCGATTCGCAGACCCTCAGGACTGTATTGTGTTGGGTCCGTGAGAACACCGACAACGGCGGATGGCAGCACAGGACCGATCAACTTGAGATATGCAGAGTAGAACAGGAAGACCAGTGGGGGGTCGACAGAAGGAATCAATTGCTGTTTCGATCCAAGAGTCAATCCTATCCTAGCCACTATCATGGCGTCAGGGTGTCCCATGAGAGGCATCACGATCAACCGGACGATGAGTCCTAGCAGGCCCCACCGAAGAAGGGACTTGGATTGGGACTGAAGACCCGAAGGTATGAGTCGCCTGATCTCCAGTTTGTCAATCACTCTCAACGTCTCACTGTCCAAGAACCGTCCCGATGCCTTGTAATTGAATGTCGGAATATTGGGCCCAACAGATTTCTTGGTCCGCTAGCATCTGGAAACCAAGAGCGATGCCGACTATCCTCTTGTTGATAGCCTGAAAATGAAGGTCGATGATAACTGAATGAGGCTTTTCGTCATTGAAGGTCGATAGCATGACGTTCTGCGAGGTGTTAATGCTTGTCCATACAGTTGCTACGATCGCTACGTCTTGACTGGAGGTGGCGACTTTGAAAGATAAGAACCCGTATGTTGAAGCATCGACGTTCAGAGCGGGCTGTGCCTTGGCATTGAATCTGTCCCCATTGGGAACAGGTGATCTCGACCGGAGAGCGAGTGTCTTGTTGTCCCAGTTCATTCCCACTATGGAGGGATCATCAGTACCGGTTAGCTTCCAAGAAGTGAGCGCATCAGCCTGCCAGGCGGTCGTGGACTTCAGGGAATATCTTGGAGAGAAGGAGTAGAGAGCTCCAAGGAAAGCCGTCATGAGTACCAGAACTATCGCGACAAGGACCTTCCAGTTGAGATCGGCTAATCTCATCGATAACGGGCCGCGCGAGAGAAATCGATGCATGAACCAGTGCGACACTCGGGTCTGGTTCAGGAGTGAAATATAAGAGAACCCTCGGAACCCATGAGTCGAAGCATAGCTTTTCACAAAATAGGGTGTTGCGAATTAGCTTACTCTCCTTACCGACCGGGCGAGGCCGCCGCCGCGCTGTAATGATTTTCCGACCTAATCCACACTATTTTGGTTTCCATTGTTTTTCCATGTTTGTCCGGCAGAAGATTCGTAAAAAGTACTGGTGGACGTGTTGAGTCGTTGTATAACTCTTAAGAAGGCTGACCGGGCTCGAACCGCCAGTTTGACAAGCTCCTCGTTGTTGCCGGCAAAGTTGACGAAGACAGTGGTTGCCAGGACAAAGGCAGTACTATTTCTGAATTTTCTTATACGGTACTCGAGAGGGCCCTTTCGTGGTTCTAGCGAACCAGCTGGTTCTCTAACTCGAATCGGAATGGCATTCTCCGGAGTATTCATGATCGGCGTCGGAGTCTGGATTTTCGCAGTATTCAACGGCCTACTCTCTCTAGGATCTCTCGCCCTTGTGTGTCCCGGGTTGGTGATCTTGTTTTGGGCCTTGAGAAGGAACGTCAGTGCTGGTCGGGCGAATTTTCTCGCTCTCTCTTGTCACCTCTGTGCATTGTTGACGTTCTATTTCCTTTCGACTCGTTTCCTCAGTGTCGTATACGGTACTGACAGTATCATCGCTACCTACATGGGAGTTGTCAGGGTCTTGCACCTACAGGATCCTTACTTGTATTCGATCAAGCCTTTCCTCGAGCAGTTCGGTCTTCCTCAATCCTTCTATACTCCAAGAGTTGACGGCTCGTTCGAGTTCCATCTCAACTATCCTGCCGTGAACTTTCTCTCTTTCACGCCACTCTACTTGTTGGGCATCCATGATCTCCGGGATGGGGTCTTGTTGTTTCACGTGTTATCATTACTGGTGATATTCTGGGTTGTGCCTGGACGATTCAAGGCGTTGAGTCTCGCCCCGTTCACCTTCTATTTTCCATGGGCGGTCGCTGGCAGCCTTACCGACAGTGTCTGGGCATTTGCATTGTTGTTGAGTGCCGTTACCTGGTACAGGAGTCGGAAGGCGAGCTTCGGTTTTGTAGGCTTGGCGGGTGCTTCGAAACAGCTAGCTTTCTTGGTTTTGCCGTATCTTTTGGTCCGGAACTGGCGGGAGACAGAAGGGCCGCGGCTGAGAAGTAGCGCGAGGATGATGGGCTACTTGCTAGCAGGGTTCTGGATTCCGAACCTGCCGTTTCTCTTCATCTCGCCGCATGGTTGGTGGGAAGGGGTAGTGGCGCCGTATCTGCCTGGTACCACTCCTCAGATAATGGGTGGAATAGGGCTCTCGGAAGTATTGACGAGTATGGGGTTGAATCCTCCATCGTCTGTATTCTTTCTTTTGATGGGGCTAGCATTTGCGGGATCATTGTTCGCGTATAGTAGGTGGTTTGAGAGGATGAAGAATCTCGTCTGGCTTCTTCCGCTCGGCATCCTATTCTTCTATTATCGATCGTTTCCCAACTACATGCTCTTCTGGCTAATCCCTCTGATTCCAGATCTGGCTCGGATGAGGGTGAATCCGTTCGGTCTTAGACCATCAATATCCTCGATGCCGACCATTCATCTTCCAACGAGGATTCCACGCTTCTTGCAAGGAGGGATCATGCCGTCCCTGATGCTTGGCCTTGTCCTCACCACAGCATTCGTCGGGGCTTCGGGGGCCTATATTTCACGAAATTCCGATTACAAGGTCACTGTCCATGTTGACAGTATTGGCGATCCCGATTCGTTAGGTGTAGGCACTCTGATGAAGGTGACAGTATCGAATATCGGGACGGAATCCGTCTTGCCACAGTTTTTTGTCAAATTCTCCATCCAGCCATTTCTCTGGTCCAGCCTGAATGCGACGCGAATCTTGAAGCCGGATACTAGTGGGTCGTATACTATTGTTCCATCGGATCCAGTCTCGGCGGTCCCGAACAATGAGCAGTTCCACCTCTGGGTTTTTGACTCGACCACTGGTAATCTGATTGGGCAGTCCCAGTTGACGACGGTAAAATTGTCGGATCCGACCGTGTTGAATCCACAGTTCAGATGGTGGACCCTTGACCTTTCGACTGGGGTGAAGGTACCGTATGGCTGGAAGTTGGAGACGTCTGATGTTAACATGGTCGATTCCGGCATTGCAGGATTGGATCAGAACTGGACGGCCGGTGTCAGGTTGAAGTTGAACTACACTGCGACGACCCAAGGAGTCGCCTATATTGCCCTTGTTCAGAAAGTTGCTGACAATGTTACAGTTGTCGATGTTGCGGTTGAGCGTGGATTCTCAGGTATCAGGAATCAGACGAACACTGGACTATTCGGTGCGACGCTAACAGATGGGAATCATGTTTTGGACCTTGTGTTCTCAGATGCCGTGACGCAACAGACCGTCCGGGTTTTTGCCGAGAATACGACTGTAACCCTTCCATTACCGACTGCGTCTCTGACTTGGATGACGCTGGAGGTGGGGAGCTTGTGGGCATCCCAGGGTTGGGGAGTGCCGAGGCAGTTGACTCTAGGTTTCTTCATTCAAGCCAGCAGCAGCGGAGTCTACTATGCGCAGATTGGAGAGATACTGCAAGGTCCCCGCGTCCGGACCCAGTAGAGGCATTCGTAAATCTCGTCTTAGATCTCGCCGGGAACGTCTGCAATGACTGGTCAGGTTCGCAATTATCATAAGCTACAATACCGAGGGTAGTTTCAGCGTTGGATGAGAAGCTGTGAAGGGCATAGTCCTCCATGGCGGTGCTGGGACCAGGCTTCGCCCGTTAACCCATACTGGGCCGAAGCAACTCATCCCAATAGCTAACAAGCCAGTATCGCGCTATGCTGTTGAAGACCTTCTGGCCTGTAACATCCAAGAGATCGCTTTCGTTCTAGGAGATACGCACCCCGATCGAGTGAGAGAGTATTATGGTGATGGGTCCAAGTTCGGGAAAAAGTTCCAATATGTTGACCAGGGCGCCCCTCTTGGGATTGCGCACGCTGTTGGCTTGTGTCGCGATTTCGTAGGTAATGACTCGTTCATCGTCTACCTTGGTGACAATCTGATCAAGGGCGGGATCACTAAGTATGCGGATGAGTTCCGTAGGTCGAATTCTGACGCGATGATCCTTCTGACAAAGGTGAAGGAGCCGTCGAGATTTGGTGTAGCCAGCTTCGATGGTAAAGGGAAATTGATTGGGCTTGTGGAGAAGCCGAAGAAGCCGCCGAGCAATTTTGCGTTGACCGGGATATACATGTTCAAGCCGATCATCTTTGATATGAT
>VBBH01000028.1 GCA_005888695.1 Candidatus Bathyarchaeota archaeon | reverse complement strand
TAGCAGTTCTGGAGCGGGTTATGCTGGGGCGATACCGTTAGACGACAATACTGTGGGAAGAGCGCTCAAGGAAAAGTATGGCAGCAGAGTCTTCACGGTGTATCAGGGGCATGAAGAGAACGTTCTCACTAACCTTACGCGTACGAGTATCATAGCAAACTGGGTGCAGACACGGAAACCCGATTTTCATCCTAACGTGGCCACGTATCTGCATTATTACAGGGGTGGGTTAGTGGCTGACTTGGGCGTGATGGGAAGCGACGTGATCATGTCCGATGGATCGGTACAGTTCTTCCTGAGTCAGACATTACTGTTCACAGCAGAGTTTGACTCAGGGGTCACCAATCCTCCGAGTCTTCCGGCTACCACTACGAATATGTCTGAACAAAGTAGCGTCGGAGCCGCTTACAGGCCCTCGCCGGTTGGTAATGTGGTTGTGATGTCTCTTGGGGATAGGATGGTCATGCCTCTCCTATTGGTGGGAGTGATACTTCTGGTCTCGTTTCTGGCTGCCGCAGTCTTGCTTCGGAGGCGCGAGCATAGAGCGGTATAGTTTGGTTGCATGTCGAGTGATATTTTGGCATTGGAAGAAGGTAACCGAGAAGCCAATCAATGAATTAGTCTCTCACGTCTCGAGCTTGGAGGGATACTTTCCGGGGTCGAGGCGAATTTTGTTCCCTGGAATAGATGGAGCATCTAAGAGAAGAGGCGTGGTGAACCGGGAGCTGGCTAACCAATTCTAGCCAGTGCGTCCGAAAGTTGATCCGACGATGCTGAGGTCTATGATGTCGATTACGCCATCATTGTTTAAGTCAGCAGCAGGCAAGTAATTGGGGTCGCCTCTTCTCGCTCCAAAGTGGCTTCCGACTGCTACGAGGTCGATTATATTGACGACGCCGTCACCGTTTATGTCGCCTGGAATGTGGACTTGAAGCAGACTTGTCATAGTGTTGTTAGATATGTCCGTCTGACCTTTGACAGGGAAGACATGTGCGATCATAGTGTAGCTTCCTCTTGGCAGATTCTGGGTTTGAACTGTGAACGTTAGGTTGACTGTTGCGCTTGATAGTGGGGGCGCGGTCTGGTTTACGGAGAGAAAAATTGTTCCGGTAATGTTCTGCAATGAGAATGCGACGGTTATCGTTTCATCGTAGGGGGCATCGTTCTTTACGATGATTGTAGCATTCAACGGTTTGCTTGAGATCTGATTGTACATGATATTTCTCGGGAGGGCTATGCCGGTGATAGACACTTTGGGTAATGGTGGGTATCGTTCCGTGAAGATGTCTTGGTTTCCATTTCGAGTATCCAACCACACTGCACGTGCAGTCGAGGAGGTCAACGCCATCCCGATATAATCCCCGATGAACTGGCCCAGGAAGCCGCAACAGTCAGGGTTGCTCGAAACGCTGGATAATCGGACGTTAGGCGACCAGGCGAGTCCTTGATTGATCGATTCGCTGTAGAATATGTCCATATTATGGTTGCCGGGATCTAGGCGCCGGTCGTACCATACAGCTGCTATTTTTCCCGACACAGATTGTATCCAAGGAAAGAACTGGTCGTTAGTGGTAGTATCATCGTTCAGCTTTACGGGTCCGGAGAATGTAGCTGCCCTGTCAGTGGAACGTGTCAGGAATATGTCGCTGTTCCCGTTTCGATAATCGTCCCACCCAATGAATACAGTGCCATTGACAGGATCAACGGCGAGAGTTGGAAAACTGCTTTCACGAAAACTGCTGTTCGGAAGAGTTGCCGGTAGCGGGATCACAGTTGCTACGGCAATCGGAGCTGAGAAGCCCGTTCCGCCATTTGTCGATTTTGATATCATGATATGGTTGGAGGTAGTGTCTTCCCATGTCACGTAGAGGATGCCGTTAGGCCCGACAGATGGAACACTGCCTTGCATTTCGTCTGCGGGAATATTGCTTATCGTGGTGGGGCTGGAGAAGGTTGATCCTCCATCTGAGGATTCGGAGAAGAGGATCACGCCCGGGTTGGTGTTAACGAACCCTGTCCAACTCAGATAGATCCGTCCTTTGAATGCGCTATTGGCGATCGTATCGATTGCGATGTAGGGCTTATCGTTGAACACGCTCCCTCGTCGAGTGTTGCTGCCCAAGGCAACGATCGTCTCCACCCAGTTTGTTCCATTGTCTGTGGAGTGTGCCGCGAAGACTGTGCCGTCGATTCCGGCGCCGCTTGATTGCCGGACAAACACGATTCCTGAGTAGTAGAGTCTACCGTTCAGGTCGAAAGCGATTGCAGGATCGCTGCCTGTGGTGTAACCCGACAGTGGTGCTATTGTTCCGCCTGGATAACCTGGTAAGAGGCTGTCGATCCACGTGGTGCCATTGTCTTTGCTAGTGTAGAAGCCAAGCCAGGCGTCGTGGCCCTGAGCGACTAAGCGATAATCATTCGCGCCTGCCGCTACCCGACTGTTGTCTACTGGGTCGATGGCTACGGTTGGCTCATTCTGAGGCTGATTAGTAGGATCACTTGTGACTTGGGCGTTTGCAGTGATTACTTGTTTCCTGGCAATTCCTCTTTCATTCCGACCCGATGGGATGACTGATGCGATTCTATAATTGAGAGAGCGACTGATCCTTGGGATAACGTCAATCATATTGTGAGCGTCTACCGTCGTTGTCAGAAGTTGTAAGGATAGGAGTATTGTGAGAAAGAGTAATGCGCACGGTTTTTGCAGAAGACTGCGCCTTTGTCGAGATCACTGCTCAAGCAGACACCCGTAAATGAACTTTGGGAAAATTTCTCTTGAATCTGTGAGAACGAATTTTTCATTTGATCCTAGTATACCCCCTCCCCCTCCCGTGCTCAAAATTCATGCTCAATTCGTAAAGGCCACGAGGGCGATCATGCAAATGCTACGAGGAGAGTTCGTTGGGGTAAAAGCTTGATTGATGGGAGGGCTCTGTCCCGCAACGAGGTTGCATTCCTAGGTTTATTATAGGGATTGAGCCACGTCGCTTGTCGGCCTAGGAAAATATGGGCAAGATCAAAGTCGCACTGGCTGGAGTCGGCAACTGTGCGAGTGCACTGATACAGGGCATTGAGTATTATCGGAAGAATCCGCCCGCCGAGAACGGCCTTACCACAGGACTCATGCATCCCAAGTTCGGCAACTACGCGGTCGAAGACATTACCTTCGTTGCAGCCTTCGAGGTTAACAGGAAAAAGATCGGTCGAGATCTGAGTAAGGCGGTTTTTACCGAGCCGAACTGTGTTGTGAAGATCAGCGATGTCCCAGACATGGATGTGACGGTGAAAGCGGGTCCAGTGTTAGATGGGGTTGCGCCGCATATGAGGAAGGTCTTCAATGTGTATGACAAGAAGCGGACGAAACCTGTTGATGTGGCAGAGGAGTTGCGCGATTCGAAGGCCCATATTCTTGTGAATTATCTTCCTGTTGGGAGTAGCAAGGGTGCACGGTTCTATGCGCAATCAGCACTGGACGCGGGGTGTGGCTTTGTTAATTGTATTCCGGAGTTCATAGCTTCGGAGAAGGAGTGGGCGAGTAAGTTCGAGGCGAGGAAGTTGCCGATTGCTGGGGACGATATTAAGAGCCAGGTTGGTGCGACAATTATTCACCGTGCACTTGTTGACCTGTTCATCAAGCGAGGGGCGAGAGTGGATGAGAGTTATCAGTTGAATCTAGGTGGGGACACGGATTTTCTGAATATGACAGTTGAGGAGCGCTTGCATTCGAAAAGGATCAGCAAGACGAGCGCGGTTTCTAGTCTGATCCCGTATGATGTGCCCACGAGGATTGGACCGTCAGACTACGTGCCGAGTCTACGGAACAAGAAGATCTGTTACATCTACTTGAAAGGCAGGAAATGGGCGAACGTTCCGTTGCAGGTGGATCTCAAATTGGCGGTCGAGGACGCACCGGACAGTGCGGGCGTCGTTGTGGACGCGATACGTGCCGTCAAGGTCGGATTGGACCGTGGAATAGCGGGACCACTTACGAGCATCTCCTCGTACAGTTTCAAGCATCCACCTGTTACAGTGCCGGATAGCGTCGCGTCTCAATGGGTGGAAGAATTCATCAAAGGAACCAGAGAACGGTAGCCCCTATGCTATCACGGTGGTAGCATTGGTTGAGTTTTTCTTGGTCTAAGCCAGCGGAATCGACTGCGCTTTTCGTGCAGTAATAACGGATCATTATGATATGTTCGATTTGCTGCTCCAATAACCAAGAACATTTTCATCCCGTACCCTATGTCTACCCAACCCTCAGTATGAAGTAGAACTCCGTCAGGAAACGTTGGTCGTGGTGAATCTATTAATGCCAAATGCACTACCAACTCGTTTCCCTTCCGTTCAATCTTTATTGTGTGTGGCATTCCTCGAATTGCTTGTCACCTAGGCTCAAAAGATGGGTCGAAAATATTGTCTGCATTCGCGCACTTAATTCTTGCCCAGACGGAACCCTCCACGAGCTCCTCGGAGAAAGCGGCCGGGAGTCTACCGCTTTCCCGCAAGTGGGGAGTCGTTATTAGACGGCGAGGTCAGTGAGAGCAGTGATCTTCGAACCTAACTTTTTTTCCCGAAGTGAAGCCTACACCCTGCCCCGCATGACCAACGGGGATTAAGCGGGTCACGCGACCTGCTTAATCTGTGGTACTTCGAAGAATGGTGCTAGGGTGGCCTTCACAGCCCGTTGTGCTTCTGGGGTCAATTGTTCAAAGCCTTTTCCGCAATAGGGACAGTCTTCGAACTCGCCGCGGTTTGCCTTCTTAGTGAACCATTCTCCGCAGTGCCAACATTTCACTACCGCTGTAATACACATACTCGATCATTCACCTCCCCCTTTTTTCATTGATACCATTTCCAGCGCTTCTCTAGAAACAGGAACGCTACTGCGCCTAGTATCATTGCAATCAACTCGCTAGCCAACAGGAACGGGATCAAATCGAGCAATGGAATATTGAATAGTGCATGAAGCATCCAAGAGACGCTCAGTCCAATAGTTGTCCCGTATACCAGCGCGGCCACGAAGTAGTTTCCCTTGAAGATCTTGGCGGCATAATACGCAAGCAATCCCCCTACAATGTTCATCGTAGGCATGAAGGCTAGTTCGTAGATCCCAGCAAACGGCGAGACCAGGTTTCCAAGGAAGTTTCCGATAGCAAACGCGACCGCTAAGGTTCGGACCTTGGCAATGGAAGGTTTCAATCCCTCGGCGACCCTGAATTGCAAGGCTGCAAAACCGAAAGGTTGGAACAGCCAGACGAGGACGGTGTATAGAGCGGCGAATACGGCGACTTTTGAGAGAGCTTTGACGGTAAGGGTTCTCTTAAGCTCGTAGCGTTCTAATTTTTCTGTTATGGTTGCTACTGTCTTTTTCCTCCCTACTCCGGGATTTCTTTCGGTCAGATGGCGCAACGGGTGGGAGGACCCACTCACGCGCCAATGAACGGGGCGAGCTTTCTCATGTTAATTTAAGGATTAGCAGGCTGCACTAAATGGAACAATAACGAAAGATTAGGGAAAAAGGATCAGTAGGTCTTCGATCTAGATCTTACCGTAGGGGTATTGGTAAAGCTGAGACAACCAAGGTGGTTGGTTTTGACTACCAGATATAAATAACAGACCTGTTGGGCACGAGGGAGAATTCGCATGCAAGAATCAGTTCAGAAAGGCACGGACACGAACTTTCAGTCACTGACT
>VBBH01000023.1 GCA_005888695.1 Candidatus Bathyarchaeota archaeon | reverse complement strand
TGGTGTCACAGATCCGAATCGGCCGACCATTAGCTGGTGCATTATAACCAGCATATTGTCAGGGTTCAACCCGACGTTTGACAATCCTTCTAGGACGTCGGTCTTTGAGACGGGTTTGTTGTTGAGGAGATAGTTGTAATCTCCGGATTTTTTGAGAATTCGAGTGAGGGTAACGGAGTCTCCTCGTGAATGAGGAAATGGTTTCACGCCTTTTAGACCTGCATTGTCCAGGACGATCGAGACTCTCGCCTCTTCTTCGCCCCATCGGATCAAGTCGCTAAGCCGTTTTGCTCGTTCCGTGTAGGTTTGTCCGAGGACCACGCTGATTCCCAACAGAATCGAGGATTTGCCTGCGCCGTTTGGTCCGATTATGAGGTTTAGTCCCGGTTCTAATGGGACACTGGCGTTTGTGTATGACATGAAGTTGGTGAGTTGGACTTCTCGTATCAGTGGTTGTGCCTTCCTGGTTTCTTAGACGGTAGATTGATCTTGAGACGCTGTTGAAAAATATGTTCGACACTCAGAACTGTATATGTTTATATATGCGATCTCGGTTTTTGCATTCAACCGGTGCTAGGTGCGGGTTTGAGGCGTCTTGGCAAAGTTCTGCACCTGTCAAAAAGCGGCAACCTCATCGTCCACCTAGAGACGAACAATCCTCCACAAGTCGGGACGGAAGTATTCGATCCGAAATTGGAAAAGATTGGGACCGTGAACAATGTAATGGGTCCTGTGGCAGCCCCATATCTCTCGGTAACTCCGGCCAGTCAGGAAACAAGGGACAAGTTGGCCGGGAGAATTGTCTACCTCCTTGAGAAGAGGTAGAATCTGGTTAAGAGATTTCAGCAGATGGTAGAAGAGCTAGAAAGGACGACTCAACGACAATCGCCGGAGCAGGAGACTCCTAGGCGGATACGGGTATGTCCGGAGTGTGGTGGATCGCGGTTGATGAGGGATTATGATGCCGCCGAGGTAGTTTGTGTAGCGTGCGGTACTGTTGTTGTTGAGAAGATTGCCGACACGCGGCCAGAATGGCGTGCGTTCGACGATGAGCAACGTGCAAAACGCGCTCGTGTTGGAGCACCAATGACGTTCACTATTCACGATAAGGGACTATCGACGATAATCGATTGGCGTGATCGTCCAACCGGGACGAAGTCGGTGAGTGCGGATCAAAGGATCGAGCTTTACAAGCTTCGTAAGTGGCAGAGGAGGGTTCGAGTCTCGGATGCGACGGAACGCAACCTTGCGGTCGCCTTGTCTGAGCTTAGCAAGCTGTCAGCGGCGCTGTCTCTTCCGAAAAATATTCTTGAGACCGCCTCGGTAATCTATCGAAGGGCGATCAAGAGAAGGCTGATTCGGGGACGATCCATACACAACGTTACCGCTGCTGCGATCTACATGTCCTGCCGTCAATGCAGCGTCCCACGGACGTTAGATGAGATAGCGACTGCCTCCACGCTGAACAAGAAGGACATTGGACGGAGCTACAGGTTCATGCTGCGAGAACTGGGGATGTTTGTCCCCCCCTCGACCAACCGACATTACGCCGCCCGATTCTCCAACAAACTGGCCATATCTGGAAAGGCGGAGACTATTGCGATTAAGATATTGGAGATTGCTCGTGCCATGAAACTCACAAGCGGCAGAGGACCTGCTGGCATAGCTGCGGCTTCCACTTACATCGCCACCGTGTTGACGAACGAAAGGAAGACCCAGAGGGAGATTGCTGAGATTGCGAACGTTACTGAGGTCACGATCAGAAACAGGTACAAGGAACTCTTGGAGAAGTTGATGATCGAAGTGCCGATCTAGGGCCACCTACTTTCCGAACCATAATATACTTCATGAAACCGCCGCTCTAGTAGCGGTACATTTTGCATTCTGACATTGACTCTGAAATGGATAGGCGTGGGATCAAGTCACTAATCGTCTTCGGAGACTCGACTAACGGGAATCCGGACCTATGCTATTTGGTTGGAAGCTCGTTGCCGCGAGGAGGGATCTATCTCAAACGAATAAACGAAGATCCCGTATTGGTCGTCAGTAACATTGACCTCGGAAACGCAAGTCAAGGACGGATAAAGAAACTAAAGACCTACACTGACTACGGCTACGAAAAAATCAACGCGATGTATGATCGAGAGGAAGCAAGGACGAGGTTCTATGAGAAACTCATTCGGGACGAGGGGCTGCGGGGACCATTCGTAATCGGCGGAAAAAATGAACTAGCCAACAGCCTGCTGCTAGTGGACTCTCTTAGGCACAGAGGCTTCAAGATCGTTGGCGAGAAGAGTCCGACCATCGTCGAGGCAGCACGGGAGACCAAGGAGGGTTGGGAGATTGAGAGGCTGCGCGAGATGGGCCGGAAGACTGCACGAGTGGTTGAGAAGACTCTCGCATTCCTGCGGAAGGGAGAGGCCCGGCGGGGCAAGATCATCCATCAAGGCAGACCGTTGACAGCTGGAAGAGTAAGGAGACTAATTGGGCGGTTGCTAGCCGATTCCGGGATCATTGCTCCAGAAGACACGATCTTCGCCCCAGGCAAGTGTTCGGCCGACCCACACAATCGGGGTGCTGACGATGATCCCGTGATCCCAGGGGAGCCGATAGTCTATGACATATTTCCCCAAGAGCCTGACGGTTACTTTTTCGATTGTACGCGGACCTACAGCTATGGGAGGCCAACGCCGAAAATCAAGGACATGTACGATAGTGTATTGGAAGCACAGAACCTCGCATTAGACATGATCAAGGAAGGCGCATCTTGTAAAGATGTGATGCTTAGCGTTTGCAATAGCTTTGAGGCACGGGGCTACCCTACAGTAAGACAGCTCGCCACGGGGAAAGCGGGTAAAGGAACGGTCGAAGCAAGACATAGGGGTTTCATCCATAGCCTTGGACACGGTGTTGGGCTAACAATTGGAGAGCGACCATATCTCTCCATCTCAAGTGATTATCCATTGACAAAAGGGATGGCAGTTACAGTAGAGCCTGGACTATACGATCCGAGGTGGGGGGGTGTGCGATTGGAGGACATTGTCATAGTCGGGTCTCCCTCACAGAATCTGACGAATTTGGCGAAGGATATGGAGTTATAGTAGAAGGAAGCCAACCTAGTATCATAGAGGAAGGGGAGAGCCAGGCTGGCGGGGATGCAACCGAGGCCACGTATCCGGGTGATATCGTCCGGAGGGGTCGTGTATAGATGGGAGAAAGAGAGTCCATTGTTTCTCTTGCTCGGAAGCAATCGTCGCGGAGTATGGTGCCTCCCGAAAGGATTGATCGAGGAGAACGAGGACGAGGTTACCACTGCGATGAGAGAGGTTAGAGAGGAGACCGGGGTAAGCCGGGTCAAGCTTCACGGTAAAGTTGGCGTCATAAAGTACCAGTTCGGTTTCAGAGCCAAGACGTTTGACAAGACAGTACACTTCTTCTTGTTCGAGACTGACCAGGCCGACGCGAAGGTTGGTAATGAGCATGATTTCATGGCATGGATGCCATACGAGAAGGCAGTAAGCACATTGTCCTATGTCAATGAGAAGGAAATGTTGTCAAAGGCATGGAACATGATACAGGCCAAGACTGGAACACAATCGCAGCCACCGAAGCCGCCACCGTCTTCATGAGTTAGAAGCGGAGATTTCTCAGGGTCTGAAGTATGACCGTTCAATCCCAACTTAGAGTCTACAATACCCTAACAAGGAAACAGGAGGGTTTCAAACCAATCCGCGAGGGACGAGTCAACCTATTCGTCTGCGGTCCCACCGTCTACGATGTCTCACACATAGGTCATGCGAAGACATACGTCGCCTATGACATAGTCGCGAGGTACCTTCGCTGGAAGGGATTCAGCGTATTCTTTGTCATGAACATAACAGACATCGACGACAAGATCATAAACAGAGCCCATGAGGGTAGTGAGAATCCACTGAGGCTTGCGGACCGTTACGCCCGATTATTCTACAAGGACATGAAGGACATGAGAGTCGACAGCATCAACTTGTACGCGAAGGCTTCCGATCATATACCCGAGATCATCGGTCAGATTGAAGGACTTCTCGAGAAAGGGCTCGCTTATCGAGTTGATAGCGGGGACGTTTACTTTGACGTCACAAAGTTCCCGGATTATGGCAAGCTGTCGAGACAGCGGATCGAAGACCTGGTTGTTCATAGGGTTGATCCTAACCCGTTGAAGAGGAACCCTGCCGATTTTGTGCTCTGGAAGAGTCAGAAGCCGGGTGAGATCGCGTGGGATAGTCCGTGGGGCAAGGGTAGGCCCGGCTGGCACATTGAGGACACTGCGATGACGGTCACTTACTTTGGTCCGACGTACGATATCCATGGTGGCGGTACTGATCTCATCTTTCCCCATCACGAGGCTGAGATCGCACAGGCGGAAGGACTTACGGGCAAGGAGCCATTGGCCAAGTATTGGTTGCATACTGGTCTGTTGAACATACGGGGGCAGGAGATGCATAAGACGCTCAAGAATATCGTCCCGATCCAAGAAGCAATCAGCAAGGTTGGAGTTGATGCCCTACGCGTATTCTACGCGTCAACTCATTACCGGAGTCCCGTCGATTATACAGAGGAGGCATTGGTGCAGGCTTCAAGTCTCGCCCGACGGTTTAGACGCGCCTACGAGATGTTGGTTCTGGCATCTGCCCGTCCGCCGAAGATTAGAGAGGATGAGGAAGTATTGCGGAAAGATTTGGAAGATACTAGGGCAGAGTTCTTCCTGGCGATGAATGATGATTTCAACACGCCTGGGGCGTTGACGGCTTACATCAAGGTAGTTGGTCTTGGCGAGAAACTTGGCGAGAATCCGGGAAAGGTAGGATTAGAGGTGCGACGGTCTTTGGAGGAGCTGGGTTCGATCCTAGGCGTCCTTCAAGTAGAGGCGGCCTCCGAGGAGAATTCTTTAGAATTGGTCCATCTATTGCTAGAGCTTAGAACAGAACTTCGCATTAGAGGCGAATATCAATTGTCAGATAAGATTAGAGACAGACTGTCGTCGATAGGCATAGTCGTAGAAGATAGCCTACCTCAGAAAAAGAACATCGGCCAGCACCGAGTCCAACGTAAGAAACCCTAGATGTCACTGTATTTGTTCTGGGACCGAGATACTGACAATGGGACCTGTTTCTTCTTCGTTGCCAAGAATTCCTTGGCCTGGTTCAACTGTTTGAATGAGCCGATATCGTGGTGAGGTTGGTCCGTGACATATCCATACACTCTTTCTCCTTTTGATATTAGATGCGGCAGAATATCGGCCGCAAGGTCTGAGCCTACCCTACAGTAAGAGAGGAATCTGGGCTGGCATGCGTAGATGCCGATCGAGACAGGGTATTCTGATAAGATTGGCTTCTCCTCGAAGTATTGCAGGCGTCCCTCACCATCCAGCCTCCCTACTCCATAATCTAGTCTGACCCCTCTGCTGAGAGCCAATGTGCACAGGGCGCCTTTCTCCTCATGAAACCGAAGCATCGCTGTCAAGTCCAGGTCGGCCATGACATCACCGTAGTAGATGATGAAGGAGCCGTCTACAAGGTCTGAAGCTGCTTGTAATGCCGCTGCTGTCCCGGCTCTAGGGCTGATGCTGTATTGGACTTTAACACCTAATTTGGAACCATCGCCGAGATGGTTTTTGAAGACCTCGGCATCGTCTGCGGATAGAAGGAGAACTATGTCTCGAATGTTGTGGCTGTGAAGATAGTCGATTACGTGGTCGATGAATGGTCGGCCTGCGACGGGTATCATGCATTTCGGTACGTAGCTTGTAAGTGGCGAGAGGCGTGTGCCCGATCCTCCCGCAAGGATGAAAGCTCTCACTTCACCTTGGCTCCCGATTCACCCTAGTTGGGACTAATGAGTTGATCTCGTCAGGATATTACGATTTTAATGCTCCGGTGAAAACTGCTAGGACGCTCTTACGTGGGCCGGAAGTAGGTCTTCAAGTGTCTTCAGCGTGCTTGAAAGGTCGTTCTTTTCCGCTATCAATGGCTTGAGACTGGGCTCGATGGAGCCGACCGCCAGCTTCATGGATGCTTCATCTATCTCACCGCTCTGATAATCCAGTTTAGCGTTTACTAGATGCTTTGTCAGACTGGTTAGCTGATTGTTTGTCCGTTCAAGCTTAGCACGGAGTGCTCCAACGAGGGCCTCGGTTTGTTTGACCTTTGACAGGTAACCCGACCTTTGAGCTTCCAAAAGCTCCTCGTATATTTCACGATCCACATCTCCCTTGTCCCGCAGACCTTCAAGCGCAACGATTCGCCTCTTTACCGTAGCAATTTCGCCTGAGAGCTCGTGAGCATCTACCTTCCACTCGGGTGTGGCCGTGACCATCTTCGGTGTAAGCATGATACTCTTAGACGGTATGTCGATGACATTACCGCCTGGAGATTCTACTTCCAATCCTTCCATCTCTCCAAACTGGTTCCGATTGACACCAATTATTCGTCCCAAAGGACGGCCGTATACATCGCTGATACTCTTGCCGAGTAGGGCTTTGGCCTCGAGTTCTGGCGAAAGCATTTGTTTTCTCTAACGCCTCCTTGGAATCAGATCTCTATCGAACTCGACCTGCGTCACGGGCCATTTGGGGTATCTCGGGAAATCTCTCTTTCATTTTCTGCTCAGCCATCATGTCAGCCTCCTTCAATATCCGGGCCGACTCGTCGCTCGCGACAACACTAGCCCCTTCAATGTCCACGGCCTCACCCACCTCTAACGTGAGTCCCGCGAGAGAATCCTCAACATCGCCGAGCCCAGTGGATAATTCGGGCAGTCGTCCTTCGAGTTCTGTTCGCACGAGGCCGATTATTCCTTTGACCTGGCTCATTCCTTGGACCATGTCGCCAAAATGCTCGATCGTCTCAAGTCTAAGAAGTGCTTGCTCCAAGCATATCTGACTGCTTAGAGCGGTTCTTGCCAGCTTCCTCAATTGGACGCATTCATTCGCGTAGAGGGTGGCGGTTGGAATGTCTCGGGTCTCGAGGGCTTTGACGCACTTTTCGTGGAGTGTATGATCCCGGGTTTCCAATTGGCTGAGCGTCTTATCCAGACGGGAGGATTGTAGTCGTAGTTTCTGGATTGTGAACTCGATCCTTCGCTTCATCGGGGTTGGTTTGAGAGCTTCCTTCAAGCGATCCGTGAATGATGGGTTTTCCTTGAACACTGCTTTCTAGGCCTCCGCCTTGTGAGCATTGACATTAGACACCGATACCATTGGAGTTGTCAGGTGGACCTGGTGTTTTGCAATGGATGCCACTCTTGGTATTGCAGTTGTCATCAGAACAGTTGTTCCATGGTCACGGTTCATTCCCTTTAGCAAGGGAAGGAGGAGGTTCGTCGTGGAAGTGTCTAGGTCGCTCACGGGTTCATCGAGAACCAGAAAGTCGGACCTTACTGCTAGTGCTCTTGCAAGATCGATACGTCGTTTTTGGCCGGCACTCAAGTTTTCAGGGAATGAACTGGAGGAATTCTCAAGCCCGAAAAATGAGAGCGCTTCGTCGATCCTCTCCTTCCTCTCGGTCTTCTTGATGCCAACTAATGAGAGGGCCAGGTTCAGGTTTTGACCGACGGTGAGTTGCGGCAACGAGGTAGATCTCTGAAATACAGCGGCCACCCGTGATTTTCCAAAGCGTTTCATGAATGGTAATCGAGTCACGTCTTTGCCATCATGCAGTATGGTTCCTCGGCTGGGTTTTTCGACGCCCAAGATGATGTTGACCAGCGTCGACTTACCCCAACCACTAGCACCAGTGACGGCCAAGAAGTCTCCCTTGTCGAGTCCAAAAGTCAATCCATTGTACAGTCGCAGGAATCCGTTTTCGCGTTTGTAGTCCTTGAGGAGAGCTTTGACGTAGAGCAGCAAATTAGACAAAGCGAGCCCTCTAGAACCCTAGTCCTAGTTCTTGAGTAGACCAACAAATTGGGTTGATCGAAGCCGGAAAGCAAAAGGAAGTAGGTAGAAAATTCCTGAGATTAAGAGAGTGGGCAGTAGAATGGCCCAGATTGAGGGTGAGCGGTAACTCGCCATCAGTGCTGGCAGGTAGAAAGGAAGGGTTCCAATTGTCGCTATCAAGAGTCCCTTGGTGTAGTGTACTAGGACTAGCTGTTTCTTCGTTACTCCGTATGAGTATAGGGCGAGCTGTTCTGGTTCTGCAAGAATCGTCTGGGCGTATGATGCTAGGAGGAGTGTCATAGACGCGATTAGGATGAGAGTCAGCGACTGTCCCTGGAATCCGGCGGTTAACAGGATCGTGAGTGCGATGAGGTCTGTCGGTTTCCTGGGGACTATCGAGCGTAATGCTAGTAGGAAGGGGGTTTGTGTTTCCGATTCTTACGAACCCTCTGCCGGAATGGCTGTTGCCATAGTTCTGAGGAAGGTTCCAAGACGGCCTTCGTCGTAGGTCTTGATTACTGAGGATGTGAATTCGATGTCTAGGTTTAGCGATCTTAGCTTGGATAATACGCTGTTCACATCTTCTTTGTTCTTGGCGACTATGAAGACCAGTCCTTCTGGGCTGCCGAGGCTGCTGACTATGCTCATCGTTCCGGGAATGTCGGAGATTTGCTTGAGCATGTCCTCTCTTGGGCTGCTGTTGGGGAAGTTTGCGGCGACGAAGACTTGTTCTGAGAGTCCTAGCTTGGAGAAGTCAACGTGGGCAGTGTATTCGCGTATTATCCCGGATTCTTCCATCCTATTCACCCTGTAGGCTACGACGTTGGGATGTAGTCCGAGTCTTCTTCCGATCTCGACGTAGCTTGATTTCGAGTTTTCAACCAGTTCGGCCAAGATTCGAAGATCCGTGCCATCGAGGTGCAAGTCACCAGTCCTCTTGTTTGGCATTAGCTTGCCTTGAACGACTCGTCCCAGTCATGGTACCGTTTCAGGATACCCTGCGAAACACTTGGTCTTCTCTCCGTGAGAATTGTTTGGAAGTCTTCCATCGTGATCGGGTCGGGTAGAGCATTCGGGTCCGCTACTTTGCCGTGTTGGAAGAAGCTTCTCACGACTTTTAGATGGGTTGACTGGAACAGGTCGCGGATGTCGCCTCCGGAGTAGCCTTCGGTCATGCGGGCCAGTTCTGGGAGGTCGACGTTGTCATTGAATCTGAGGTTCTCGGCGTATATGGTGAACATGTCCATCCTGGCTTTGACATCGGGCAGTGGTACATAGATCCGTTTCTGGAATCGTCTGATGAAGGGCTCGTCAAGGACCCAGGGCTTGTTCGTCGCGCCGATCAAGTAAACATGATAGGTTTTCTTCTTGTCCAGTATGCCGTCCATCTCCTTGAGAAATTGGTTCCTAACCCGGACCTCCCCACCAACCTCTTCTCCCCGGACACCCATTAGCGAGTCCACCTCGTCTAAGAAGACGATCGCCGGCTGACCATTGTCAGAGACCTCTCTTGCCTTGACGAAGAGCTGACTAACATTCCTCTCCGACTCGCCCAGCCACTTCGACATCAATGATGCAGCGTCCGCGCAGAAGAAGACGCCCTTGACCTCGCTCGCGATGGCGGCTGCCAACAGGGTCTTACCGCAACCTGGCGGTCCGAAGAACAAGATTCCCCGTGGCCAGCCTAGTGGGAAGAGGTCTGGGCGACGGACTGGGAAGATTATTGATTCTTCTATAGCACGTTTTGGCCGTTCAAGTCCCGCTATGTCGTCCCAGCTGATGTCTGGTTTCTCTGTGAGAACCCACTGGTCGAAGCTTGTGGGTTTGGACGGGTCTCGTCCCTCAAGAGGATGGTCTGGTTCCGCTGCTTGGGTCTGGAGTTCTTGGATTCTTCTACGATAGGCTTCGGCGTGTTCCATGTAGACCCTGTTCTGGGCAGCCGTAGGGTACAGAGCGCAGAGCTTCAGGAGGACTTCTAGGGCTCTCTGATACTTTTGCGCGGCAAGTCGTCTTGATCCTTTCTTTTCGAGTTCGATCGCCTCTTGAGCGAATCTTACTGCTAAGCCTTCAAGCTCTTCTGATGCTGACACCGGTCAATGTTTCTCCACTTTGATTATCGGAAGTCGGAACGTGCTGAATTATAGGGAGGTTTGAGTGGCGCTGGTCTACTCGATGACTATCTTCCCGTCACCACGGAGTCTTTCAAGTCCCCTCTTGATCTCATCAGCTCCAACGGAGAGGTCTGTAGAGCAGTTGCTGATACTGATCTCGCCATTGCGGGATTTGATGTACTCCAAGAGTCTGTCCTCGAAAGGCCGTTGTAGCGTCGATGATCTCGGGATTTCCGCCTCGACTCCTGCCTCGGAGACGGCGACGGCCACTGCGACCGGGACCTTCGGCTCGACTGCTGTCTTTGGTTGTTGTTGAGATTCGCGAGCGCCTGGGACGGGGAGTTCTGGGAACCGTTCTTTCATTTGTTGCTCTGCTATCAGTCCGGATTCTTCAAGGACCTTTTTGGCTTCTCCTCCTGAGGATTGTATCTCGTAGTTTTGATCTCCTTCTACTCCGCCACTTTCGAGGCTCATGTCGCTGAGCATGTCGTTGACCTCTCCAAGCTCGTTAGCAACTTCGGGGATCACGCCTGCGATCCTTCCCCTTGTTTCCCGGACTATTCCGATCACTGGAGCAATCTGGGTCATTATGTCTCCGAACTCTTCGATGGTCTGAAGCCTGAGAATCACCCTTTCGAGGGCAAGTTCGCTGCTTAGTACTATGTGCGCCATCTTGCGAATCTCGGCGCACTCGTTGGCGTACAATCTGGCGTGGGAGCTGTCCTTGGAGAGTTCGGCTCCAACGGTTCTTTGGAACATTTCTTTGTCTCTCTGCTGTAGCCTCATTGATGTCTGTTCTAGTTTGGCCTTCTGAGTGTTGAGCCTGAAGAGGGCCTGTTCTATCCGTTCCTTTAGAGGGATGGTGTGAACTCGATCTTCAAGCCTTTTGAACAGTGACATTGTAGTTTATTTCTCCTTGACGTGTAGGACTAGGGCTGGCTCGCGAGAAGTTGCTTGGACAGTAGAGCTCTGAGTTGATGGGGTGGCAGGCTGAGGCGGTTGAGTCGCTATTTCTTGTTGTGGGCTACCTGCTATGGGCGTCGTTGGGTCAAGGCGAACCAGGTATGTTGTTATTGCTTCAATGTCTTTGCGCTCTGCAACTGTTCGCACGAGTCCCGTGTCGATCTCGCTGCTGGCACTTCTGTAACCAGCGTCGTCAAATTCACCGCTCGCATGGAGCATCTTGTTGCTTGCCAGGTATGTTTGGAGCTCTCGAAGTTGACCGTTCAACAATCCCGTTCTACGCGCTAGAGTGTCGAGTAACGTGCGGCGTTTCTCTTTGAGTTCGTTGATGCCTTCCTCGTGTTGTTTTCTCAGATCTTCGTAAATGTCCTGTTGAATGTCGCCAACACTGAACAGTTCATCCAAGGCTTTGAGTCGGCGTGTCACTATGTCGAACTCTTTTCGGAAGTCTTCAGATTCCAGTTTCCATGCCGGGACGAGTGTCAAGTTTTCGCCGTTGATCCATAGTCGTTCGCCTGGGTACTGTGCGAATTCACCGTTGGCAGTTTCGACCCCTACGGCGGTGGCTTCGTCTCTGAGATTGGCGGTTATGCCGATGAGTTTGCCGTGGGTTCTACCGTATGGGTCCTGGAGCGGCTTTCCGAGGAACCTTCGAACTTGTTCGAGACTTGTAATCATGTTTTTTCTCTCTCATATACCAAAAAGGTTGGTGGGGAGTTTTGTTTCTCCCTCACTTTGGAAAGGTCGGCTCAATCGGCCGTTCTAGAGTGGCGGTGGTCGGGATTGGTAGGTCTGGGAACTTCTCCCGCATTCTCTGTTCTGCGATGGTATTCGCCTCTCCCATGATCTTCGTGGCCTCTGCACCAGATGCTTCCATATCGAAACCTTGCCCTGTCGCTTCACCTACTTCCATGACCATGCCGTTGAGCGATTCGGATATTTCACCAAGTTCATAGCTGACCTCTGGCATCACACCTGAGATCTGGCTCTTGATTT
Organism: Candidatus Bathyarchaeota archaeon; assembly: GCA_005888695.1. Next base: position 18,166 of record VBBH01000023.1, on the reverse strand, counting down.
GATGGACCACTCCTGCAACTGGACCCATCAGGGCGGCGACGTCTCCGAATTCCTGGATGGTTTCTAGGCGTAGGGTGACTTGTTCGAGTGCGAGTTCGCTGCGAACGGTTATCTTCGCCATCTTCCGTATTTCCGCGATCTCGTTGGCGTACATGACGCTGCGGGCGTTGTCCTTTGACATTTGCGACTGGACTAGCTTCTCGAAAAGATTCTTGTCGTGTGCCTGAGTCTTCTGGTTGGCGCCTTCGAGTCGGTGTTGTTGGACTCTGAGTTTGTAGACGACTTGGCTGATTCGTTCCTTCAATGGTTCCTGGCGGTGCACCCCGGCGCTGAGCCGTGTGATCAGTGGTTCCTTACGGTCTCTTTCCCAATTTTTCATGAGACTTGCTGACTCCTGGTTGCGACTTGACCTGACACATTTTCCAAGTGAGTTCTTGACACGTCGGGATCGATACTAATCAATCGCCACTATGGAAATGTTAGGTACAGCAACAGTTAGCGGGGGTTCTACAATAGAATAGTCCGCTTGTTGTGTTGTCAACAAGAGGTTTTTGGTTTATATAGACGACCTGCCCGGGATCGACCCGATTAGTTTTTGGCCTTCAAAGTCTAGCATTTCCGACTAAAAAAGATCAGATATTTTCATTGTCTTTGACAGTGACAGGTAGTTCGATCGCTGATTTTGTTGGGTTGGCGGAGTGCTTTGCCCTTGAAACTGGTGTCTAACGCTTTTACCATTTCGACGGTACTATTGGCGGTCTTACAGGTGAAAATTCGAACATGGGACTAAACGACCTAACACTAGAGAAACTGATCGGCGAGATCAATAGCTACAAGCAGAAGATGCAGACACTATACGAGGACTATGGACACGCCGCCCAGGAACTCCAGGACAGAATCAATGTCTTGGGGTACAGCCTGAACGAGCACCTCAAAGACGTCAAGGACTCGATGACAAGCACTCCTCCCCGGCTTCTAACCCTTGAAACGAAGTATGTAAGCGGCGAAGTCAACGAGCAGGAGTACAGAGTTCAGAAGAACGAGTTCAAAATATTACTACAGCGGAACCTAAACACAATCGAAGACATCAAGAACATGATTACAACGCTATCTCTGATCGATGCCAGACCCCTCGGACCGGCCGAGATCAGGGCAGCGCCACAATTCCCAGTATCTACTCCAGCAACGCCTTCTCCACCGTCCACTCTAACATCCCGGGCCTACGGTCCAACCCTAGTGGACCGTAGCAAACCCAACTTTTTCGCCGAAAAACCATCGATATCTCCAATCCAGGTAACGACCCAAGTCCAACCACTGACGTCGCCAGTCCAAACGTCAACACCACTTCCCGACCTAACCCCGAACTGGCAACCAGCGCCCTCCTCATCGATACATGAGCAGTCAGAAGGCGTTCAAGTGAACACGACAACCGAAACTGTCGAAGCACACCCAACTCCTCTACAACCTTCAACGCCCGAAGTTGCCGCATCGGTCGTAGACACGCCCGAACAAACAATTGAGTCAACAGCCACCAATGTGGAGACCACCCTCAATCCATCGACAGACGACACGCTTTCATCGATAGTACCGCAGCCGGAAGTCGGAACGGAAACTGAGCCACCATCAGCTATTGCAAATGTCAATCTAACAACAGCCTCGCTCGGAGAGGCCGAAAATACCACAGGGGCTCCAATCGAAGCGGCCGCAGCGGATATTGACGCTTTGACTGTCAAGGTTGTTGACGACATTCCGATCGTTGAAGCATCCTCAGCCTTAGTATCCAGCGAGACACAGCTCCAACCCTCCCTGCTCGGCGGAGCGGGACCAGGCGATATCAGTGCAGGTGCTCAGCCCGCGCCAGATTTGGCGCAGCTAAGCCCATCTCAACCAACACCATTCTACAAAGTGGTGTGTCCAAAGTGCGGTGCAGACGTACCGCAGCCAACCAAGGTATGGGAGCTAAAGGGCGGCAAGTCAAAGAAGAACGTCCTAATCGGACTGTTCCAGTGCCAAGACTGCAGGGTCAAGTTCAGGGAAGCTCTGTCGAGAGAGATAATCTAAGCTCGCTCGTCAGTCCAGTCTTCCCTATTCTCCCGTTTTTTCATTTCCCGTTTCTCTTCCCTCTTTTCTCGTTTCAAATTTCTCGATGTCACACCCTTCCCCCAAAAGGCTTAAGTTTAGTCCAGCTGGGAACCAGTTCTTTGGGTTAACCAAGACAAGCTTCGAAGGAATTGTACAAAGAAAATGGGAGAATCCGAGACAAGAGAGCGTCGCCCGATGGGTGAGCAGCAGAGAGGTACCGACAGGCCAATGAGGCCTCGGGGGAATATTCCACCAGACACTATTCTGATCGGCAAGAAGCCTTTGATGGCCTATGCGACTGCCGTAATGATGCACTTCAACATGGGGAGGAAAGAACTGACCGTGAAGGCGAGAGGCCGCGCCATCAGTCATGCCGTCGATGTCGTCGAGGTTGTACGTAGAAGATTCTTCGAAGGAAAACTATCGGTCAAAGAGGTCAAGATTGGAACGGAGGTGGTCGGAGGGATGGAAGGGGAAGAATCAAGAAACGTCTCGACGATCGAAATTCGTATCCAGAAAACGGATTGAGGATACCGGGACTATTTCATCATTCTAAGCGTGCTCATTCCCCAGAGCTCTTCGAGCGAGTATAGTTTGACCTCGCTAATTATCACGGGGGTCTTCATTGAAACCATGTTCTGGGGTGTGAACTCGTAGAACAGCGGCATGTCTGGACTGTTCGTGTACAAGACCCTGTTGACGTGGAATAGCTTGTTCAGATCGCTTAGAGAGTTGTAGACGATAGCCCGTATCCTCATTATCCGTTCCTCGTCTATGTAGTCGAGACGAACCTGATCGGTGTATCCAGAGTCGAGCACTCGAGGCTCGTTCGCGGGGTCCCATCCTATTTTCATAATCTAACTCATCATACATCCTGAGTTGAGAAAGGGGGCTGTTTGCCGTCATCTAGAATAGAGTGGCCTCTGCCTATAATCCATTACGGTACCTGCGGACTGGACTCGTGTGGAACGTCAATACTAGCCACCACGCTCTGAATAGTCAGGCCGAGCAGTTTTCCAATCCTCCGTCGCGAGTTATGAATTGGACCGAAAAAAATGCCCTAGAGAATCAGAAAGTAAACCGTGGGCCTACACAAAATCTAGACCATTTTCCGAGGTTAGACTTCGGGGCATCATGTGGGGACGGAAGTTCTCTATTCCGGTGGCGGTTCCCAGACATTCTCGTCTACTGTGAAGACGAGCTTTACATCAGCTTGCCTGACATGATCCCTTGGAATCCCTATCGGGGCTCTGACTTCACCGGAGATAGCGCAAACAGCGTCGTTGAGCCAACGATATTTTTCATGGTTTGTCACGTGCCAGGCGAATCCCACGACTTGTCTCCTGAATTTTCTCTTTTCTTCGAGTCCTGACTTCGGTGTTAATTTGCATAACTCCTGTGATCGATCAGTGGATCGACCGTACCCTTGGTAATCCGGCATGATTAGGGCTGAGTCCTTGGTTTCGATGAAACCCTGAATGTTCATCCTGTAGGTCTCATCGGTCCGTCTATGCGGATGATTGGATCCCCGAAATCTCCCTGTGACTTTGCCCTCGCAGAATCCCTCTGCGAAATAGAAGTGATCCTCTTCTGTTCCCTTTTTCCCTGCGAGATAAACGCTCCATCCTTCAGGATAGAAGAACGAATCGTGTAAAGAGGTTCGAGGCGAATAGAGAATCGGTTTTCAGTTTGGGGATTATTAATCTCATCGCGATGAGTTTAGGGATTTTTCGTCACTCACCGGGCTCCAGGTGCAATCTTTAGTGTCTCAATCCTTAAGATCATACCTAATCATAACCATATGCGCCTCAGAGTTGTTGGCGCCGCCGAGAGGGTTCGAACCTCTAATCGCGCCTTTCGAATTGAAAGAGCGCTCTGACCAACGGGTTGCGACAGTGGCGTTCGCACTTTAACAGCTTCAGCCCCAGCATTACTGCCAGGTCCGCTGCTCTAACCACTGAGCTTTCGTCACCTCATTACTTGAGGAAACGGCGGCTCGCTAGTCGCCGGCGGCACTATCAAACCGGAAGTTTTCAGGGGTTTATTAAAACGTTGGAGCTTCGATAAGCTTCCAATCGTCATAGGCCTTTCAGGCCGCTGGCCTACCTTATCGACAATAATGAATTCTCATGGTCGCTGAAAGCATCAGGTGAGTTTAAGCCGAACCTTCTGACACAGAGAACCATCAATCGAACGAGTCGAGGTTGAGCCACACCGATGCCAGTTCGTGTCCTTGTAGATCAAAAGGGATTGAAGGGTTCCACTTTGATCACGGGCTTCCATGGTGTTGGTCTGACCGGATATCTAGCAACTTCTTATCTCATCCACGCTCTCAAGGCAGTAAGGATCGGTTTCATCGAGGTTGAGAATCCTCCGCCATGGGTTGGCACAGCTGACGGAGGACTCGTGACCCCCTTTGAGGTCTACAGGAAGGGAAAAACAATCCTGGTGAAGCTAGAATTCTCACCCCACAAGAGCGAAGAGGCAGAGTTTGCCAAGGTCCTCGCCGACTGGGCCGTCGATCAACGGTTCAAAGATGCAGTACTGATAGGTGGACTCGACTCGTCCTACAAGCGCAGTAAGGACCGATACTGCATTGTCCCGACCGGTGCTTACTTTGACGGGGCCAGAAACGTTACCGGAGAAGTCTTGGAACCCGGTCTATTAGTGTACGGACCATTGGCGGTTATGCTAAGCGAATTTGAGATACACGACTTCCCCGCGGTCGCCGTACTTCCCTTCGCCGACCCCGCCCGCACAGACCCGGGAGCTGCAGCCCTAGCTATCCGCAGAATATCAAAGGCCTACGGATTTAGAGTTAAGGTGGAAGAATTGTTGAAGGATGCGAAGTTTGTTGAGCGAGACTTCGACCGCAGGAGTCGATTGACAAAGGGATCCTTGCAACGAATGTACGCCTAGTCAACTAGCCATGAGAATCCCAGTAGCAATAAGGCCCACAGCCTCTCTCAAGGTTCCGATCTTCAACTTTCCGGAGAGTTCATTCTCTCTCAACTTCGTCTCGATATGTTTCCCCAATGGTCCCGTGCCATGGACGAGCAGAATTTGTTTAGGATCCGTCTTTTTGACGTATTCTGCGACCTTGATCCCGGATCGCTCGTAGCCATCTGATGATCCTGGGTCATAGATGTCAGTGTGAGGAATAGGATATGCCTCATCAAGTTCCAAGGGGACAGGACCATATGCTAAAGAGTAGAAGACGATCGAGACGCCCTCCATTTCCCGAAGCTCTCTTACCACTGGGTCGAGCCCCGGGTCCTGATGAAATGGCCTCCTCCAACCTGAAGGAAGCAGCACTAACCATTTCGCGCTCGGCTCAACAGCCATTTCCAGTTTTGTCGAATACCTCTGAATCTCCGGCCGTGTATCTGTCGATGGTCCATAGTAGAAGATCCCGTGGAGCTTGACCGCCGGATTATATCGTTCCAGAAATTCTGAGTGAAAAGCCAAGCGTTCGAAGCATCTCTTGAACGCCGGATGCGCGTGCGATCTTATCTCCAACATTTCCCAAAGACGTCCCGTTCGTATCATCTCGCGTATCTTTCGCAGCTCCGAGATGCAGACGTACAAGTTGTGCCGGGAAAGTAACATCTCCTTCTCCTCCAGTGAAAGATCGCGGATAGAATTCGCTGTATTGCCACGACACGTTGGGCAATTACAAGGTAGCTCCTCCATCTCGTCCACTTTGAGAGTCCCCTCTGGCGTGAAGTATTTGCCCTGTTTCGCGTACAAGGCGTAGGCTGCGGAGTCGAAAAGATCGCAGCCTAGAGCTACGAAGAACGGAAATGTCGCTGGATGACCAGCGCCGAACAAATGCAGAGGTTTCGAGATTGGCAAGGCCTTCTTTGCCGCCACGATCATATCGACGAGAATGTCGAAGTGTTGTGTTTCCATTAACTCGGTCGGGCTGCCTAGTGCATAGATCGCAAAATCTCTCTTGCCCATCTCTCTCGCAGATCTTTCTACCTCTAATAGATGGACGCCGCCTTGAACTGGGCCGACCCAGAGAATGTCTTTCCGGGTAATCGACTGTAAAGCTTCGTCGGCTCGGCGGATGGTCTCGTCCACTGTCCATTTTGCTCGTTGGAGACTCGTCCGGAAACCTGTTGGGACATCTAGTATCACAGCAATGTCGCTGTTGATCTCTTCCTGGTACTGAACTATTTCCTTCGGGCTTACGGCTACTTCGCCAAACTCTAAGATTTGATAAGCGCCCGAGTCGGTTGCAATTGGCCTTTTGAAGCCTAGGTATTTGTGTAGTTCAAGCTTGAGCGGCCTCGTCTGTCCCCTCCTCAAGAGATAGGCGTTGGTCATTATCGCCTCTGAGTCCGTCCCTTTCAAGAGTGCCCTAGTCGATTGTGGACGGTTGGGATCAATAACGGGGAACATATGCGGGGTCTGAAATACCCCGCTCTTCGTCTCTAATGTTCCGGTCCGGGCTGCGAGATCTTTGGAACGGATCCGAAAACTCAATTGTTGCCGTGAGCTGACTCTAGTTCAAGCTAGGCTTGAGGTCGTGCTTTTTCCCGGATGAACTCTTCGTAGACCTTCTGAACCCGCTCGGCAGCAGGTCCTGATCCCTCGATGATCCCCTTCTCTGATACTCTGATCCGATCCATTACAACGATTACCCCGGCGTCCTCCATGACTCGAACCATCCGTGGGAAGACCCGTTCTAATCGCTCTCCTAGGCTAGGAAGATCGAATGGTTTCTCGAAGCTTGAGATCTGCATAATCGTGTCCCCGTTTAGAAAGACCTTGTGCATCCCAGCTCCCTTATCGTCCTTTGCGTTCGTCAGACACAAACTCAAAGTGTCCGTGTCAATCCCTGAAAGTGTCCCGGTGAAGGTTTTGCCAGTGGACGTGAGGATGCTCACATTCCTCTGAAGGAGTCCGGAGAGTTCTTCCATGAATCTTCTGTCAGCTGTTGAGGACAATTCGTTACTTCTACTCCACGCCCTTTGAAGAATAGGGCTGCTAGTCTAGGGCTATATCATCTTTGGTCTGCTTGGGCCTTCATCTTCGAAAGTAATTCTCTAGCTTCTCTTGCGTTCCTGCCTGAGCCGAGAACAGGTCTATCGTTTAGTTGAAACCGCTTCCCGCAATGAAAACATGATTTGCTCCTGTAGCCAGTGTCAGCGATAAGAAGCGACTTACAATAAGGACAGGATACTATTCCGTAGGCTTCCTTGTCTATAGCCGAACTCTTCAACCCCATATATTCAAGTCGTAAGTCTCGAGCCAATCAACGACTCCCGCATTCCCGATATCTTTCTTCTTCCCGTCAACCAAATTGCTGACCTCTCTCAATACCCTGTTCGAGGACTTCCCTGTCGTATCGATTTCGTGGACTCTTTTGCGTCCCAGCAGGGCTACCGCCTCGAACTGGCAAACACCGATCAATTCAGCTTCAACATTCTCACGTATCTTCGACGGGGACCAACGGCGTGATGCCAGCCTCTTGCGAAGCTTCTCTGGATGCAACCGCAACACAAAGCAGTACTTGACCTGCCTAGTCGGCAGATATCCACCTAGAAAGTGGGTCGATATCACAAGGCACCTATTGTTGTTTTCATGGATTATCTTGCTCACAGCTGACGTTAGACGTTTCTCGTCAGCGACCAGGGTCCTCCGTTTCTTGTCTACCCTAGTGTACAACTCTTTCGTCCTAACAAGGGTACTGATGTCGACCTGCTGACAGTCGAGTTTCTTTGAAAGTTTGGACGCCAGAATGGACTTGCCCACTCCTGGGGTGCCGGTAATTAGTATCAAGATTGCCAATTCTGTATGTAGTGGTGTATGGTGCTCCGGCCGGGACATTCAGCTTCCCTTGGGAGGAGGCTTTTGAACCCGGGTCGCCGGATCGAGAGTCCGGCATACTATCGGCCAGCAACGTTTTGCTGCGGACCGGTCTATACTACCGGAGCCGTTCGAGAAATGGAATTATGTCTGCTTAAAAGTTAGCCTCTGTTAGGACACCACAGAAATCCACCGGCCCTAATTTACGAGAGCATTCACAGAGTGAACTCCCGGCCGTTGAAAGATGCGAAGTTTGATTGCGGTTCTAGTCAGCATGACCACCAGGTGGCCCTGGCGGCGCCGGCGGCGGCTTAGCCGCAGCGATTACATCGTCGATACGCAGTATCATTGAGGCAACCTCTGAGGCTGAGCGTACAGCGTGCTCCTTGACTTTCAAGGGTTCCAAAACACCCTCTTCCATCATGTCCACGATCTTTCCAGTATGTACGTTGACTCCGTTCCACAACCCCTTGGACTCGTGTGCCGATCTCAAGCCTACCATAATATCGATCGGATGAAGCCCAGCATTGTCCGCCAGTGTTCTCGGGATTGACTCGAAAGATTCTGCAAATGCCTCGACTGCCAACTGCTCTCTTCCTCCGATCTTTGTCGCATAATCTCGCAACCGTTTCGCCAACTCCATCTCCACTGCTCCTCCTCCTCCGACTATCTTGTTCTTGCGAACAACATCGATCAACACGTACAAGGCGTCTTTCAAGGCCCTTTCTGCCTCGTCAACAAGCCTTTCTAGTCCAGCCCGGATCAAGATGCTAACCGCCTTCGGGTCCTTGGCCTCCTCAATGAATATCATCTTGTCATCACCGATCTTTCGCTCTTCAACTCTGCCTGCAAAGCCAAGATCTTCTTTCTGAAGATCATCTAGATTGGTCACTATCTTTGCGCCAGTGGCCTTCGATAGCTTCTCGATATCGGATTTCTTGATCCTGCGGGCGGCCAAGATTCCGTATCGGGCGAGGAATGATTGCGCGACCTCATCTATCCCTTTCTGGCAAAGTACAACGTTCGCACCCGACCCTTTGATCTTTTCAGCCATCTCTTTCATGAGATTCGTTTCCTCGTCCAGGAATGCCTGCATCTGTTGTGGATTCGAGATTTTGATCTCCGCACTGAACTCCGTCTTCTCGATCTCCATCGGAGTGTCCAGTAATGCAATCTTCGCATTTTCTATTCGCTTCGGCATGCCAGGATGGACAACTTCCTTGTCAATAATAACCCCTCTTACCAGTGAAGTGTCGAGGAGGCTCTTTCCCTCCTTCTTCACGAGTTGGATATTGTCAATGTCCGCCGTGTAAGCGTCGCCTCGCTTCTCCATAACTTGCGTGACGGCTTCAACTGCAATATTGGCAAAATGTTCTGTGCCAGAGCCCAGCCCCTTACCATGCATCGCAGTAATAGCGATCTTCCGAAGAGATTCCGTATCGTCAAGCTTGACCGGCACAGCTATCTCGTTCAAAGTTTTTACAGCATAGTCGGCGGCTTTTCTGTAGCCTGCAGTTATAATAGTTGGATGGAGCCCTTGGTCCAGAAGACCCTCTGCTTTCTTCAATAACTCCCCGGCCAAGACGACCGCGGTGGTCGTCCCATCTCCCACTTCATCATCCTGCGTCTTAGCAATCTCCACGAGCATCTTCGCAGCAGGATGCTGCACATCAATCTCATCCAGAACGGTCGCACCGTCACTTGTGACAGTGACATCTCCCAAGCTATCGACAAGCATTTTGTCCATCCCTCTTGGGCCAAGAGTCGTGCGGATAACTTCACATACAATTCTTGCGGCGCTAATGTTGGACCTCTGCGCGTCCTTACCTCTGCTTCGGCCGGATCCCTCTTTCAATATGAGAACTTGTTGACCTGCTAAATATGCCAAACTCGAATTATCTCCCTTGTCCGTCCCCCGATCTAGAACTATGTTTTAAAGCCTCTTTTCAGCTATGAAAATCCGACGGATGCGTAAACCTACAATTGGTGACGTTTCGCAGCCAGACGGATATCCTCTGCCCGAACAGTAGTGCGACCAGCATGCTTCGCCATCTCGATGGATTCCTTTCCGATAATAACCGCAAGCTCTTCGATCACTTTACGAAGCTCTTTGGCAGCATCGCCCCCGACGCGTCCGGCACCGCCCTTGCGAATCAGTCGACGCACAGCTGCCGATGATATTTCTCCTCCTTTTACCAAACGCGAACAGTTCAACGCTTCGCAAAACCAAGATATTTAAACCTCAGCGGACGGTCAGACCAGTCCAAGCTTAGAGAGTGTGTGATTGGGGAAAGTTCGGATAGCTGCAGTCAAAAAGGTAGCCAGGGATATGGTCGCTCGCTATCCGGAAAAATTCAACAAAGATTTTGAAGCTAACAAGAAGGCCCTTGTGCTACTAGTCGAAGCGCGGACAAAAAGAATGCGGAATAGAGTGATCGGGTACATTACCCGGCTAAAGATCACTGAAGAAACCCGAGCCTCCGCCCCTGAGGGCGGAATGCAAATGGAAGCCGAGCAAGAAGCCTAAAACTTCCCTGACAGCGTCGTATTTTTTCTTACCAAAAGTACAAGACATCTTAAGCCTCTAGGCACTAGACCCTAGTCCTAGAAGGACATTACACACTCTTGGAATTGCATCCAGAGCGGTCAGGCTTTCAGATCAAAGACGCGAAGATCCCGATTATCATAGGCATTAAGCGCCTAGAGTCATTGAAGCCGCATGAAGAGGTATTGGAGGACGAACTCTTGTCATTGTCTCGGTCAATCCGCCAGGACAAAGTCCTCAGGCATCCACTCCTCGCTGATGCGAGGACAGGCGTCGTACTGGATGGAAATCACAGATTGGTAGCTCTGAGACGAATGAACTGCCGCCTTGCCCCGGTTGCACTTGTTGACTACAACAATCCTGGGATAAGGGTCGAGCGTTGGTATCGATTAATTATATCAGGGAAGCTGGATGATTTATGGCCGGGCCTTCAAAATCTTGGGCTGAGCATGAAAAATGAGGAAAGGGCAGCTGCAAGAGAGCTGCTGGACCGGAGAAGAGTGGCGGCCGTAATTGAGGATCAGGATCGATCAATAGTCTTCGAGTCACCACGGCCAGAAGATACTTTAGACTCTTTCAGGACCTCCTTCCGGGTCGAGAAATTCCTGCGTGAAAAAGGCTTGAGTGTCTCTTACGTCGACAAGAAACCGGAGATCATTCCAGAAGCAACTCTCGTTCTCTCGACAGTCAAACTTGAGAAAGACGAGGTTGTGGATGTTGCATCCTCTGGTCGACTGTATCCACCGAAAACGACCAGGCACCTAATTCCATCTCGACCTCTAGGAACACGGGTGCCAGTAGAGTGGCTGACACTTGACAAGCCCGAGATTGCGCAAGCGAAGCTAATGGACCATCTCAGCAGGATGAAGCTTAGACGGATCGAGGAAGGCTCAATTATCGGAAGCCGAAAATACGAAGAAGAGGTCTTTCTTTTCGAGTGAGCCAGTAAGTTTGCTCAAGGATTCCCCCCTATTTGTTCAAGTCAGGCTGATTGGAGTCCTCGCGTCTGCAGCGGGGAAACGGGAGATCAACCTAGAGGTTCCGGGCTCAGAGACAGTCGCCGGCTTCGTTTCCAGGTTGCTAGAGACTGTCGGAAACCGTCAGTTCAGAGACTTCCTGGTCGACTCTGGAACAGGAGATCCCCGGCCGAATGTCATAATTCTCCTCGATGAACAAGACTGCAACTTGTTTGGGGGATTGAAGGCTTTTGTTCAGCCCAAGACCACGGTTACGATTATTCCCGTGGCACACGGCGGATAAGAAAATGTTCGAAGCCCACTGCTAGACTTCGACGATTTCACATTTCAATCGGCGAATAATATCATCAGCCCTCTCGACCTTGACCTTGTACGTGTACAACTGTCTAGGCGTTCTGAGCTTGAGCTTCACGATGTCCTTCTGCCGTTTCACTCTGCATTCGGAAGCCGTTTCTGATAGGGTGATGAATTTGTCTGTGTTAGAGATTTCTGCAGGCATTGGTCTGTCAGGACAGCGTGCCGGGTTGATCGTGCTATAAAACATTCCTCTGGACTAACGGAATCTATGATTCTGCCCGCGTATCATCTCGAGACCCTGACCAACATGGCTCTCGCCGAAGAAGGACTTTAGGAATCTGTCGTTTTCCTCATCTCCTTCTGCGTGAGGCAGCTTTTCCACCGCTTCCTTCAGATTCCGGAACAAGTCTTCGTAATACTGATTTCTATGCCGCTTTGTATCGTGCAACTGCCAACGTATCTCTGAAAATACCGTTTGATCGTCTCCATTATCTTCGTCGAGCATCCCGATCTGAGTAGATAATTGGAAAGGTTCTACTCGTCCTTGAAGTATGAAATACAATTCAACTACTGCTCTTGTGGCGTGGGAGAATGCTATGTAGCCTTCGATATGTCGCTGGTGTCGGCGACGCTGGTTTGACGCGTGTCCCCCGCTACAGGATGAATACGTCGTGTAGCCCTTTCGATTCAAGAGTTGTATTATGTCTCGAAGCATAGGGTCTACTCGTTTCAGGTTTCGGTCTTTCGAAATGTTCTTCCAGTTCGACTTGTCCAGCCAGCCATACGCCTCTGAATGGGCTCTGGGAAGGAACCTCGGGGGCAATTTTCCTTTCAATATCTACATGGTCTGAGGATTGCATAAACACTCTGCTCATGAAAGCACATCTCCAGATGGTCGCACGACCGGAATGCGTACCGAGATCCTCTTGGTCACAGTTCAACGGAATATAACCGAGTTCCTAGGAGAATCGAGTACTACCCCTTATCGCCTCTGGACGCATGAGGTGAAACAGGGCGAAAAGGCAAGCAATCATGAGCATCGGGTTCTTCGGGTTGCATCTTGCCGTTTGGGGAGTCTCGATGTTCTCAGGGGGATTGGTGGGCTGGGCAATCGGAAGGGTGATATTCGGATAACACGAGTCATCCTCGCCTCGTGCACTGAAACCTTCCGTACCATTGACCTTTCGACGAATTAAGAGCCTAATAGATCGGGCTACCGCGATAGTCGCCGGAGTCATCGGGTTGGGCGTGCCGAAAGTTCTCTTCTTCGATCTCGGCGAGACCCTTGTCACCCAAAATATTGAGGACAACTTGGTCACGCAAAGGGCGCTAGAACGAATCTCAAGGGAACTGCCAGTTGCAACGGCTCCGGCAGAGTTGTATCGTCTGTATCGGAAAGGATACGGTCGTAATCAACCGGTAAGATCCTCTCATAATGTGGAAATTCCAATTTCCGCTTGGATGCGGGAGCTCTTACGGTTCGCCCTCCATCGAGAGCCAACAACAGATATTGTGGAAAGAGCGGTTGGAATTGTTGTGGAGAGTCGAGCGGCTAATGCTGCGGAATATCCGGATGCTCAGGAAGCCTTGGAAGAATTACACGAAAAGTATCGAATCGGTGTTATATCTAATGTCTCCTCACATGATGTTGCTGTAGAAATACTCCGCAAAGTCAAATTCGATCACTACATTGACGATCTTATCACTTCTGCACTTACAGGGATACGGAAGCCGGATCCTGGGATCTTCCTCTATGCGTTGTCCCGAATGAAGGTGACACCCGCACAAGCTGTCCATGTTGGGGATCACCCCCGTAACGATGTTGAAGGCGCTAATTTGATTGGGCTGACGACAGTCTTGATCGAGAGGAAAGGATCCGAGGCATCGGCCAATGGAGTTCGTCCCTCGATCAAACTCCACAGCCTTGCTAATCTTCCGCGTCTGGTCCCGAAGATGTTTGCCTAGATCGGCAGTCCTTGGGCGAGAGCAACTGCCAGCATTCCGCCTGCTCCGAGGAGAAGTGCGAAAGGCAATCCCGGGAACACCTGATATTTAGACAACGCCCTGAAACCGAGGTACGCGCCAATGATTACACCCGCTCCAGCGGCGAGGAATGACTCAATTCCGAAGTTTAGTAGAGCTACCGTCTCAACAACAGAGTAGAAGACGATGTCGCCCATCCCAATCGTCAGGTCCCTGTAGTTGAACACAGCCCCAGTTAGATCTCCAACCTCGACGTTCCTTGCAAGAGCTCCTATCGGCCCTCTGAAAACGGAAACGGTGTCATAGACAACCAGTGCTGCCAGAATGGCAAGAGAAGTAAGTAGAGGAATGGACGCACCCAGAAACAATCCTGTCGAAGCCCCGACTGATGTGACTCCGAAGGCTTGGAATGTCTTGTTCTTACCGTAAACCAGAACAGCCAATACCGCGGCGATCCCAATCGAAATCAGCAGTATTTCGGCGTCAGAGACTGGCGAGTTCAAGATAGAGACAATTGATGAACCGTACCAAAGCGCGACAACAAACGACATGAGGATTAGCCCGGTTTTCACTAGTCCCTGAAGTGCTCTCTTCTTTCGTCTTCTAACAAGGAGCAACATGCCGGTGGCGCTCACCGTTAGTGTTGCTATGAAAACAAGAGCGTTCAAACCGGCACCGATGGGGTTGTCTGGAAAATATGTCACCGGTGGGGTAGTGATAGTTATTCTCGAGAGAAAGATCGGGTATCCCATTATGCCAGTGACAAGAAAACTGAACAGGATTGGATAGAGGTGGTAGAGGCGGGGTCTGAACCTCCTCTTTTGCTCTCCCCCTGGTTCCGGGGCGGGTTCGGGTTCGGTCATAATTCGAGCACGTCCCCGGTCTTTGGAGCGCTCGCTTCTAGTCCCATCTCCTTGGAGGCCCATTCCGCGAGTCTCTTGCAGTTGCCCTCCGCTCCGTGAACAACGAAAACCTTCGTTTTCTTGTCGAGTTCAGAGAGGGTCAATTCCAATTCTCGTTTGCCACCGTGGGATGAGAAATCGAACCTTTCGATTTGAGCCTCCACTGGACGAGCCCGGCCATGAATCACGAATTTCTTCCTCTCTAGGAGGATGCGTCCCGGACTACCAGGGACCTGGAAGCTGACCATGAAAATCGCATTATCCCGCCTGCCCGCGATGTTCTCCATGTAGAATACCGAGGCTCCTCCCTTCAACATTCCAGCTGGAGAGATTATCACGCCTGGCGTTTTCGCAGCCTTCCGTCTATCATGCCAGTTCTCCACCCAATGCGCGGTGTTGCTGGCTCTTTCGAAGATTCGAGCGTCACGCAGCGCTTCTGGGAACTTGAGGAGAAGATCCATTGCATCGAGGGCCATGCCGTCAACAAAAACAGGGTATTCGAAGTTGTGGGCCGACAGGACTGTCAATAGTTCCTGTGATCTGCCAATGCCAAAAGCAGGAACAAGGACCGTTCCCTTCCGTTCTACAACTTCGGTAACCTTGCTGACAAACTCTTTCTCTAACTCGTCTCGGGCGGGATGATCCTCTGTCGCATATGTTCCTTCGATAATGATACCATCCAAGTTCTTGTAATATTCCGGATCCGCACCGTCAACTAGCCTTGTTGGTTGACGGTTGAAGTCTGCTGTGTATAGAAGCCGCTTTCCTTCATACTCAATAAGCGTCTGTGCGCTTCCGGGGATGTGGCCGGCGTTTACCAACGTCACGTGTGCGTCTCCTATGTCTAGGGGGGTACGGTACTGGATCTCTCGTTCGTGTTTGAGCATCGTCTGGAGGTCGATGTATTCGTATGGGAGGTAGTATCCGCTGAGCTTCAGGAAGTCCTTGATAATTAGAGTCGTTAGCGTGAAGGTAGGTTGTACCCCATAGATTGGGACTCCACCGTCCACAAAGAATAGTGGCACTGAGCCGACATGGTCCAGGTGGGCGTGAGTCAAGATTATCGCTTCGACCTGTTTTGGGGGAATATGCATGGGGAAACCTACGTGGTGGTTGACCATAACTCCGTAGTCGAGGACAACATCTTTCTCGCCGACGTTGACGGCGAAGGCGGACCTGCCAACTTCTTGGCAGGCTCCCATGCATCTAATCTTCATTTCGCTATGCTCAGACCTAGGTCCGTGCCATGAGCACGCCACTATGATAAAAGTACGCTTTACGAACTGTACGCTAGAGGCTCAACTACACCTGGGCGTTGCTGTGCGTTAAAGGTTAAAACTCGAAACCTTTGCCGGCTTCTTCCTTGTGGGGCCCGTAGCTCAGCTAGGTCACTTCTTTGTTCAAAAGAGCGGGGAAGCTTGAAAGAGCGGCAGGCTCATAGCCAAAGCGGCGAGAGACCTGACGGTCGCCGGTTCGAATCCGGCCGGGCCCACCAAGAATCCCGGGTGAATTGATATGCCTCGTCTGAAGTCTGCGGGAAGAGTTTTGGCGGCAGTGAGGAACAATCCGCGACTAGAACTTGTGGTTGCGGGTTGTGTTGTAAACAAAGGTAAGGTACTCCTAGTTTGGCATAAAAAGCATAAGGAATGGCTCCCTCCAGGGGGTCACCTCGAACAAAAAACGAAAGCCAGAATGATGCGGTCCTCAGGGAGGTTCTGGAAGAAACAGGGCTTCACGTCGCTTTCACGGGTCGCCACCATGCTCCGATAAAGTACATCCGCAATCAACTTGTAACTCCCTTCTTTGCTGACACTCATAATGTCGGGGATCACGATCACTGCTGTTTTTACTACCTTATGAGACTAAGAACTGGAAAACAGTCTGTCACTTTGAACTTGAGTGAAGTGGAGGAGTTCCACTGGTTCTCCAAGTCTGAACTTACTAGAGAGGGTGTTCCAGAGGACATTAGACAAATTTGTGGGCTTGCCCTGGGCAGTGCAGCACAATACAGATGGATGGGCGAGATAAAACGCAGTAGTAGGGTGGAATGCGAAAACCCGTTCTACTTGTCCCTTGCTCGCTTCGTTGTCTCACTGGCAGCTTCTTTGAGAAGCTTCTTAGTGTTCTCAGGTTTCCCGCCCAGTTTGAGGGTCTCCTCATGTTTGTCAGACAACTGCCGAGTAGATTCAATGAGGTCCGCACGTCGTGTCTGCTCGGCGTTCGTAGTAAGTTTCTGCATTGTTTGGGTGGCCTCTTTCATGTGCCCCGCGGATAATTGATTGTAATAGTCCTCGAGGCCTCGATAGTATGAGAATTCGGATATGAGGTTGCTACGAATCCCCTGTTGATACTCCTCGTTGTTCTTGGCGACTCTGATGCTCACCGGGGCTTTCAGTGTTTTTCGTGAACCGTCGATAGCGTCGCCGTATGAAACCTGGATGTTCATTATGTCTCCCTTGAATCCTGCGGGCAGCCTTACTTGACCCCAAATTCTTGCAATAGTCTCTAGGGCATTGATCTCCACGGGTGGGCCCTTGTAGTTTAGAACTCTTACATCTTGATTGCCAAATTCTACCTTAATGTTCCTGCCGGCGACCTGTTCGACCGCGCTATCCTGCATTAGGTTCGGTAGTTTCTGTGCGTCAGTAATATGGTAGAGTGTACCACCCGATGCATCTGCCAAGGCTTTCAAAATGGACTCTTTGTAATCTTCCCCAATACCGAACTCGACCATCTTGTATCCAGAAGGCACTTTGAGTTGGGAGTAAAGTTCAGGCTTCATCACGTCCGTTGGTTCTCCATCTGTTAAGAGAAGAATCCAGCCGGGTCCGCTCGTCTTCTTTGCAATTTCGAAGGTAGACTGGAGCGCGGAGTAGAGGGCTGTTAGGCCAGCTGCTTTGATGGTTGGCAATACCTTGCTTAGATCGGTTTCGGGGTAGGTGTGCACCGTATCTGAGAAAGTGACGATTGATACACGGTTGCCTGATGGGATTCGTTTCGCATACTCTTCCGCTCCTCGCTTTGCAAGCTCGATCTTTTGCCCCGCCATCGAAGTGCTGGTGTCGATCACGATAATGTGGTGGAATCCTTTGGCTTCAGCACGGCTCTCCGCGACTAAAGTTAACTTGAAGATGCAGTCTATGCTACTGTCGAACGAGTAATTGTGGCTGAGTTCTGTCCTGATTGAGATTGTCATATTCTAACTTGCTCCATCATGTCATTATCCATAACGAGTATTCCGGCGGAGGATCCGTGATATCTACTCGAGAATACTGTTATTACCCTTCCATCCATGTCTTCTCGAAAACCGTCAACGACCTCATGTCCCCTGATAATTCCCTTTAGCGAGTTCTCTTCAAGGAATTTTGTGGTGACGTCTTCACCGAAATAGTATGCGCCATCTCCTCTCACGCTGGGCACGAATCCTTCTATCATCTCTCTTGGATCATTCCAAAGTAATTGGAACGCTACTGGATCGTCCGGGTTTTCATCAGGCCTGGGTAGTTCTGCTATTTGCGACACATGGTCGAGACCCATAGCGAGTCCTCCGTGGAGACAAAGAT
>VBBH01000027.1 GCA_005888695.1 Candidatus Bathyarchaeota archaeon | reverse complement strand
CCATCTTGCCCGAGAATTCCTGCAGAGGAGAAAACGTTCTTTCAAGGTCAAGCCGTATGTCCTATTCGTCTTTGATGAAGCCCAAGAGTTCGTCCCCGACCTTGGTGGATCTGGAGGGATTGACAAGGAATGTTCCAAGGTTGTCGAGACTCTCCTGCGTCAGGGTAGAAAGTATGGTCTGGGTGGATGCTTAGCGACACAGAGAATCGCGTACCTCAATACAAACGCGCTCCAGCAACTGCACACATACTTTGTAGGGACCTTGCCGAGACCGTACGATCGCAGTCTTGTCAGCGAGACGTTCACCATAGACAAGCAGATTCTCGAGAAAACTCTCGAGTTTGCGCCTGGAGAGTGGCTTCTCTCAAGCTTTATCGCGACAGGGATGGAGAACGTGCCGATATTCATCAATGCCGACAATGCAGAAGTCGAGGTGGAGGAGGCCCTAGACACGTTTGGCAAGGAAACGAAGATCCCTGCACCTCCGGCTGCGCCTACGCAGAAAGTGCTTCTGACCGGTTGAACTATTGTGGATGAGCCCGGGACCTCTCCGTGAGGCAAAATCCAGGAGGGGGATGATTGGCCCCCTAGTGGCTACGTTTCACGTATTCTGTCAAGGTCTCTCTGAACGCTGAGAAGACCACGATTTTTCTTCTGTGGACTACTACCTCGAGACCTGCAAGAACCAGAAACAGAATCGAGATTACAAGTCGTGTTTCGACGAACGCCGTTGAGACAGCCCACAGAACGAAAAGGGTTGATCCCGTCCTTATGTTGTATTCCAGATCAAGCAGAGAAGCACAGGCATACAGAGACTGGGCCATTGTCAACAGGATCTCAACACTGTGAGCCGAGACATGGATAGTTCCAACTTCGCCCAGGCTGAGGGAAAAGATGACGGGGATGATAGCAACTAGTACCGTCAACTCGCTGACAGAGGATGAGACTAAATTCAGTAAGGCCATCGGAGCCAGTTTCACTCGCCTCGCCCAGTTGAAAGCCGTCACCTTCTCAGGAAACTCCGAGAGGAAAGGTGCGATCCATTGGAGGAAGAAGAAGACTGATCCTGCTCCCAGTAACTGTGTTGCGATCTTCGCAATCGAGTCGACAAATGGTTCAGTGATCACTAGGAACACTAAACCGGAGAAGGTGAATAGGAAACCGATTGCCAAGGCTCGATGTCGAGTCGTCTCCAGCTCTACGAGGGCTAGGGGAGAAGCGGCCAAGACCTCTTTGGGGTCCTCTTTTTCCGATGGCAACTTTGACAATAGCCACATGTACAGAACAAAGATCGCCCCAAGAACCATGGTGTCCACGAACGTTAACGTTCCCTTCAACAAGACGACGACGTACCACAGTGAAGAGGCGAGGAGGAAGACGACTTCGATACTCTGTTCCTTCCGCAATCTCACGACCGTGGGTCCAGTTTCCCCAAGGCTATGCTTTCGTCGTCTCTGGACCGCTAGAGTGATCAAGATCAAGGGCCAACCCAGCCCGGTCAATAGTCTATTGGCACCGGTGAAGTTCGCGATCACATTGCCCTCCCAGTTGACCAAGTCCTTTCCTGCCTTCCAGGCGATAGTGCCCTCGACGAAGAATTCCGGCAAAGTCTGAACAATCGCTACTACCGCCAAGGCAAGTCCACGACTTACCGAGAACTCGGAAGCCTCCGCAGCCCAGGAGATCAGGAAGGCGGTGCAAACAACGCTGGCGAAGGTGAAGAAGGCGACGAGGAAGACAGAGTCCCGTTCCAGAACAACAGCCAGAATACCAAGAACAGCGAACAGGATCAAGGCAACGTACTGAAAGAACACTTTGAAACGCATGGGCCCCTGCCTCCAAGTATTCGAAGGAACCGTCCACCCGGCATTTAGTTATTTAGCATAACCCAGCCCCGCCCACCTTCAGAAACCCATTCAAAATATTCCGCAGCACCAGAATGGTTTCAGCCATGAGACCGATCCTAAACCGGTCATTTTCCGCCAGAAAACAGCCACTTTCCTTCAAAATCCGATTTTTCCCTCGTGAAATCCAATCACGAGAGGGGGGAGGGTAGACACCCTAGAATGAAATTTTCTGAGCGTGGAGAGCAGGGAGTCTGAAGGATTAGTTTCGGAAAAACAGAGAGTACCTTCGATCAGAACCTAGAAAAGATTTCACAGGCATTCTAGAAAACCCCCGACGAATCTTATTTGGCCCCCACCCCCTCATTATTTTTCTCCAGCCACAGACAGAACACTTTCACTTTCACACGACTCCAAGCCCACCACCTACCATCTCTCCCGGAAAGCCAGAAGCACGCCAAAAAACATCACAAGAAAGAACTCCATCCCAGCCACGCGGAAACTCACGAGGAGCAGAATAATCGAATAGGAATTCTCATTGCCAGACCCCCCTGACTCAGAATTCTCGACACCGAACCCGAACGAATCCTGCTACCGCTCCCTCATGGAGCAAACCCGTCAAAAGCCCGAATCCGAACAAACCCCACCGAACCCTCTGTCATCGTCACACACAACGGCTCGAGATCGCTTTGGTGGACAGGGCGGGATTTGAACCCGCGGCCTTCCGGTATATCTGGGCCACTGGGCAAAGGCCCTTGCGAACCGGACGTTCTTCAGCCAACATCCTTTACAGGACGCTGCATACCAGGCTGAACTACCTGCCCCAAGCCGGACAGTCCCCGTCTGCTTCAACGGCTTAAGCGTTTTTCTCCCCAAGCTCAAACCTGGGACAATCTTATTGCCCCGGCCAACACACCTCTGGAGCATTCACATTTACAAGGGGAATTATCCTGAAGCGATGTCCGGAGTGCGGTGGGTATAACCTGGACGACAGAGAATCGTGTGGACTCTGCGGCTCCAGTCTCCTTGACGTCGAAACGGTTGACGACAGAGCGGATCTTTTGCCACCACCCAATCGAGGGGCTCCGAAAATCTTACCCGAGGAGAGGAAGAATGTGGAGGCTGGCTTGATAGCTCTCGTTATCGGGGGGATCCTTAGTATTGCGGGTCTACTCGTGGCGGCTGATCTCGTCTTAGGGTCCGAATACAGACTACTGGGTCTCCAATTGACAGTATTTGGTTTGATCACAATAATGGCAGTTATCCTTGGTACCTTTGGTGGATTGTTCACCGGATGGAGAGGCTGGTACTCGCAAATGATCGAGCGGCGATCGACGCGGGATGAACCCAAAGAGTATCCGACCAACCCAGACGAAAAACAAAACGATTAACCCGAACGCATCTTCCGAGCTAACAAGCGCAAAACCCCGGAAAGTCTTATTACGAGTCAGGAGCCGCCTCCCAAAAATGAACGGGCCCGTAGCTCAGCATGGTCAGAGCACACGACTGATAATCGTGGGGTCGAGTAATGGTCCATCTGACCGTTCGATAGAGTTCAAATCTCTCCGGGCCCACCACACTATTCCGATAATCATTCAACTGATGTAGAACTCTCGGGTTTCACACCTAATTCCTTGAAGGCCGGCTCAAGCCGTTGACGATCACCAAAGTCAAACTCGACAACTCTTCCCTTACGAACCAAATCGGGAACAGTCCTGATGTTGAATTGCGTCGGGTCTATCCGCTTCTTCTTCAGAGTCTCCGGCTTCAACGGGAACGAGGCTCGAGCTCCAGGGGTCGGTCTGAGACTGTACGGTGCAGCAATTGTTCGAAAAAGCCCGTTCTGATAATAGTCAATGTAGACTTTTCCAACCCGCTGATTCTCCTTACGCGATGTCGTTGCGATCTTCGGCAACAATCCCTCAATTAGAACCCCCAAGAGATACGCAAAACGACGGATCACTTCAATATCGTACTTGGGAACTATTGGGACAAGAAAGTGAAGCCCATCGTGACCCGAAGTCTTCAGAAGATGTCGAAGATTCATGTGGTCTAGGGCAGAATGTACTGTCAGCCCAATCTCAACCGCCTCTTCAAATCCGGCCGGTGCATGTGGATCCAGATCGATCAGAAGCAGATCATGCTTCTCATAGTCCGGACCTGATGATAGAAAATGATTGATCTCCACACAAGCCATATCCGCCAACCATACCAAAGTCGCCTCATCATTACAGACAACATGTCGAACAATCTTCTTCACCTGACCATGAGCTTCTACATTCACGGTCTTTACCCAAGAGGGATGATGAGGCCAATCTTTCTGGACAAATGACTTCCCACCGTCGACACCATGTGGAAACCTGTTCAACATCAAAGGGCGGTCGCGCGAATACTTGAGCATCTCGGGAGCGATGGACGCATAGTATTGGATCATGTCCCCTTTGGTGATCCCTTCCTTGATCCACATCGGTTTGTTCAAGTTAGTGAGAACGACCCTCTTACCCGATACCGCTACAATTTCTCCAGTAGGCTTCACTCGCTCCACTTTCCTGTTAGCGTCTCCAGCATTGATGGTTATGGTTAACCGATTCCAAGGCCACAACCCTATTATTACAGATGAGCCACGAGGCGTCATCACTCTCCGAATAGGAATGAAGAATTCTTGCCTGCAAGAGCAGTATGGAAAGGCGCGATAAGCTTCGGCCTTGTAAGCATACCCGTCAAGACTTACGGAGCAATATCCGAACACAAGACAGGCATGAGAATGCTATGTCCGAAATGCAAGAGCCCACTGCAATACAAGCGGATCTGTCCAAAGGGACACGGAGAGATCCCTTGGGAGAACATCATCAAAGGTTACGAGGTCCAGAAAGGAAAATACGTCCCACTCACCCAGAAAGATCTGGAGAAACTCGAACTCAAAGCCGGACGCCTGATCGAGATATTCCAATTCGTGGACATCAGCAATCTAGACCCGATCTATTTCGACAACAGCTACTTCCTAGTTCCGGACGCCAATGGCGAGAAGCCATACTTCCTCTTACGCCAAGCACTTGAGGAATACGACAAGATCGCGCTGGGACGATTCGTATTCCATGAGAAGGAACACTTGGTCGCCCTGCGTCCGTACGAAGGCGCGGTGCTAATGGAGACTCTTCACTACGCGGATGAAATACGCACCCCTAATGATTTTGCAGAGTTGAAGACGCCAGTAGAAGTGGACAAGGACGAACTGGAACTGGCCGGACAACTCATCCGGATTCTAAAGAAACCGTTTGCCTACAAGGAGTACAAGGACCGTTACCAAGAGGGACTATCGAAACTTGTCGAGGCCAAGATGAAGGGAGAAGAAGAACTCGTCGAAGTGAGAGTCCCCGAGATCAAGCCGACTAAAAACCTAATGGAGACCTTGAAGGCGAGTATACGTTCACACGATAAGCGATGACGTTATTCGAGCAGCGGCCTATACGTCCAATGCTATCGACCGCTGGGGATCCTTTCGACTCTGAAGAGTACATTTTCGAGCCGAAATGGGATGGACTCAGAACAATCCTCTTCCTCCACAATGAAAAGCTCGAGTTTCAAAACCGGAATCTAAGAGACGTCACACCATGGTATCCTGAACTGCAAGAAGTGAAGGATCAGATTCGCGCGAAGAGTACGATCATCGATGGCGAAATAGTAATCCTCACCAAGAAAGGATTGCCGAGCTTCCACCAGTTGCAACCTAGATTCGGAATCACCAACCTTCGCAAAGCGCAGACGCTCGCACGCAGCACACCGGCCACCTTTGTCCCATTCGATCTACTACACCTGAACGGCAAAGACACTACCAACTTACCATTACTACAACGGAAACAGATGCTGAAAACAATAATTCACGAAGGCCCATACCTCCTCTACAGCGAACACGTTACATCGAAAGGAAAACGATTCTACAAACTCGCAAAAGCAAAAGGATTCGAGGGGGTCGTCGCAAAACACATCGATTCAACATACACTCCCGGCCTACGATCAACGCAATGGATCAAATTGAAATCAACCGAAACACTTGATTGTCTCGTGGTGGGATACACTGCTGGCGAAGGAACACGATCGCCAACATTCGGCTCACTAGTCCTAGCAGGCTACGACGACAAGGGAAAACTAGTACACCTTGGCAATGTCGGCGGAGGATTCAACAATCAAGAGCTTCAACTCATCAAAGAAAAACTAGTCAAGCTTGAAAGAAAAACCCCGGCGATTGAGGGCGAAGTAAAATCAAATTCAGCGATCGTCTGGGTCAAGCCCACAATCGTCTGCGAAGTCGAATACGGCAGTATGACCGACGATAGGAAGCTTCGATTCCCGAGATTCCAAAGGCTCCGGACAGACCTCGACCCGAAGACAATCCAATTTTGACCGGCATACTCCCAACGGTTTCCAGCGAAGACATATAATCCGCGGGACCCGTCGTTCAGTTTGACGGTAGCGAAATGTCAGTCGAAGCCCAAACCCTCCGAATGCCCAGTTGCAACTGGTGCGGCAGAATAATACTCCCCAAAGAGGCCGCGGTCAAATTCCCCTGTCCTCAATGCGGAGCCGTCACAATATGGCGTTGCGAAAAATGCAGAGGCTTCGGTCGCTCATACAAGTGCCCAAAGTGCGGGTTCACGGGACCCTGAAGGGGAGAATTCTGATTGGCCAAAGTCCTCGTCTCGGTCAAACTCTTCCCTTCTGAACCCAACACCAACATGGCACAACTACGAGACAAAGTGACCAAGTCATTAGAGGGAAGGGCCTCAATCTACAAGTTCGAAGAGGAACCCATCGCGTTCGGTCTGGTTGCGCTGATCGCCCACGTTATGCTCCCGGAAGACGCTGGGGGACAAATGCAGGATGTGGAAGATCGACTCAGAAACGTCGAAGGCATCAACGAATTGCAAGTCCTCTCCTCGAGACGGGTTTGAACAATTCCATAACAATACTTACCATTCGGTAATTACCGTAACAGGAAGGTTAAGTAAGCAGGCGTCTACTCGTCCACTCGGTCTGCTCATTATGGGCCTTAGAGTCACTCTTCACGAGGGAGATAAGGTCCTCTGGGACCTTCCTTTGGAGGAGAAAGACTGGGAGGATGGCCAGAAAGAGACCCTGCGCAGAGAGCTCGGGGACTTGGATAAGGACTTGGACACTCTCTGTGGCATATGTGATTTCTACTCCAACAAGAAGAGATTGCAGATGGTCTCTCACATACTCGGCGAATGTGGGAATGAAGCCAGCTTTACTGACCTACTTCGTGTGGCTGTCAACCCGAAATATGTCAATGACCTCGTCAATAAAGCCTCGACAAACCACCTAGTGATAAAGGATGGTCATGGATACCGGGTATCCCCTAAGGGACTGGGGAGCTTCCTACTCCTCTCCCTGGCCACTCGGAAACTCTTGCAAGAGCTGGATTCCACGAACAACCGCAATAAGTCTTTTGAGGAGGACTAATTCCTTGAAAAATCCTAGGAGCGGTCTACGGATACACGCTCATCCGTACTCTTCTCCCGATCAGAGAAATCGATTGAGGAGTGGTGAACAGTAAAAATGGTTGCTAAAGAAGTTCAAGCAAGAGTAGCAGACGCCAAGCAGCGCGACGTGGGCCATGGAAAGGTTCGAATCGACAATGAGACGATGCAGAAGCTGAACATTACCGCCGGCGATTTTATTGAGATTCACGGCAAGCGAACAACCGTGGCGATTGCCTGGCCAGCCTATGCGGAAGATCAGGGTCAAGAAATTGTTCGAATGGATGGACTGCTCAGAAGGAACGCTGGAGTTGCATTGAATGAGTACGTCACGATCCGAAAGGCAGAGGTAAAAGATGCTCAAACGATTGTTTTCGCTCCAACAGATGTCCGCTTGAGTGTAGACGAAGAATTTGTCGGATTCGTAAAACGGCGATTCATGGACATGCCTTTCGTCGAGGGCGACATGACCTTGCTCAGTATCTTCGGAAGTGCAGTCCCACTGATCGCGACCCGGACCAGGCCTCATGGACCAGTGAAGATCGTTGAGCCGTCAGTCGTTCAAGTTATGAGCGAGCCAACCCCCGAGAAAAAGGGGATACCGATAGTCACCTACGAGGACATCGGCGGGCTCCATACTGAGATACAAAGAATACGTGAGATGGTCGAGCTGCCGCTCCGCCATCCTGAACTTTTCCAGAGACTGGGCATAGAGCCACCGAAAGGAGTATTCCTTTACGGTCCTCCTGGATG
>VBBH01000350.1 GCA_005888695.1 Candidatus Bathyarchaeota archaeon | reverse complement strand
AATCGATTAGTATCTGTCGCCTCGGCTTTCTCGTTTTCAATACCCTTCATAGACTGCGCCATAGACTGGCTACAGTCGCTCGATACCATAACGTATACCGAACCGGTTACAGACTTGCAACTCGTCAAAAGTCAAGCCTCTGTCTTCAGTTTGATATCGGCTTCTTTGAGAGCTCTTACGATTCTCTCTTCGGTTTGCCTTCTGCTCCATCGCTTTACAGGTAAAGTATCCTGTACCGCTTACCTCGCCTGTGCCCGATTGGTATCAGCAGACTATTCGTCCACAAACGCGACTGTCTCGCTTCCAGAGTTGACCCGTTCATCCGGCCGCTTCCAACCCTTGGTCCCGAGCCTCTTGAGGCTGTTCGCTGGAATCCTTGTGCTAGTGGTACTCGAGAGTATTGTCCTCGGCTTCCCCGGATTGTCCCAGACGATACGAACACAACTGTCAAGCGCCGCTAGCGACGCGTACAATACGTTCAAAAAATTCGAAGAACTAGCAGTATTGGTCTTCCTAATAGCGGCACTTTACATCTCCTACATCACGAGCAGGACACTGGTTACCGCCAGCGGCATCTTCACAGGCCTGCCTTGGGCCTATCCGATGATCTTCGTCATAATTGGGCTGGTGTCAACTGTGAAGGTCGTGATTAACACGATTCACACTATTGAAGGGTAACGGCCCACAAAGACACAACTAAAAAGCCTGCCTTGGTAGACGAGTAGACTTCTTGCTCTCAAGCATGTCAATGAGGGATACAACTATCAACCCTGCCCCGAGAACCGTTAATACTCCTCCCACAATTTCTATTGAAAGGTCGCAACTAGAGAAGATCAGTCGTGAGCAGGTCTGATATGCCGAACTAGAAAGGCCAAGGATGGTCAGAACTACTCCCGTCCCAAGATGTTAGCGCTCTTCATGAGACATCGATGAACTCTCTCTGGATTGAAGGCAAGGCCACCTGGACGATTGAGGCGTCAATGATGTCCAGGAAGTAGGCGACGACGATGAGAGTGAAGACCAATCGAACATGAGAGACCGTTGAACCTGTTGTGTTAGACCATGACGGTCTAGATTCCGTTACCGCGTCCGACAAAACCTGATTACCACACTCTTGCCGCAGCTTTCACCCCGGCATATATTGACTCGCGGCTTCTCAAGCCTAGTCACTCAAGCTGCACGGGATTTCAGGGCTCGGCTTGTAACCGAATCTCCATCCATGCAGTAGCATGCGACTGACATTCTCCCCATGACCATTCCCCGGAACTGAGAGGATATTGTCCCTTTGCGCCTAAGGCATCGATCAGATAACGAGGACCCTGATCTAGCATCGCCCCAACCAGAACCAGATAACGCTCCGAAAGCTCGCGGGAAGGGCATGAAAGCCGTTGGCAGCGGGAAGACCGCTGACCGCGAATCCTCTGACTCTACGAGCCAGAAGATGTACTATCTGGTCTTCCAGGACAGTCCAGTCCAGAGTCTAGTCAATACGAAGGTGCCAGTAGACTTCGAAGCGTCCAGCACGGTCTCGGTTGGTAGGGACCCCAGGAAGTGTTCCGGTCAAGCTGAAAACGATCATAAAGTTCGGGACCAGTACGATCGTACAACTCGTTCGTGAAACAGAAACATTCTACGAACACTAACCTCTCCTTTTAGAACTAAAACTTGGTGCGGACGGTCGGATTCGAACCCACGAAGGCCTACGCCACCAAATACCATCGGCAATGGGCGTGAGATATCGTCGGACCAAGGATGGTGGGGGCTAGGTCCCATCGAAGAATCGAGGCCGCAGAAAAGTCAGAGAACAGACTGCCCAACCACGCGCCTAGTCAACACTTCGTTTTTCACAATGCTAGCACGATCTTAGGCTCGTGTAAGCCGGAGTCTAGCAAACTCCTTCGGCACGCCTTTCTCGACGTTATCGATTCGCCACTCCCATGAGTCATCCTTGGGATTGTAGACGAAAGTGTTGGTTAGATTGAGGTCTCCTTTCTCATCTCTAAACACGAACGGCAGTTCGTTCCCTGTCGGGGATGCCGTGCCAATCGATAGTGTGGATAGGCCGCCAGTAACATCCAGCCATACGCATGAGTATCGCGGCCCCTGCTCATTCCGGGCGATGAACACCATGGCCTCGGATTCCGGTCGTCCATCCATATTCCTTTCACGGGAGACCTCATGAATCCGAATGTAATGATGGACAAGAACCCAGTCCGCCTTGACGTCATGAACTACTGACTGGCGTGGGATCGTTCCTCGCAATACCCAGTCGCCAACCATTCTGTCGAGCAACGGGTCTGCTATCGACAAAGGCTTCCCTAAATGGCGGAGCACAGCATCAAGACTGGATAACGTCTTTGGTGCGGGAGGTGAGATCCGAATCCAGGAAGGCCCGCGTGTATTTGGGAATACTCAGCTCCCTGTCAACGTCCCCGACTTCGGACCCCTCTCGGCGGCGTGGGGAAGACAAGAAGAAGGCCTCCCACTAACATCAACATAATCCACGAAAACTGGAGTCCTCCGGATTCAAGTATTGGCAGAACGAAGAGTGACGCCCCAATGATGATTATCCCTCGGACCCTGTTTCCGATCTTCGGGACAAGAGAAGCAACTATCCCTAACAAGCACGCAATGGTGAAAGATGCTACATAGAATACAGCCTCAGAACTA
>VBBH01000026.1 GCA_005888695.1 Candidatus Bathyarchaeota archaeon | reverse complement strand
GTCTAGACGCGAATTACCGGAGGCTCGGGAATTGCGGAGCTACTTTTGAGCTGGTTTCTAGTCTTGCCCACGAAGACTTTGGTAAGGGCTTGTATGGACTGGTCTCATAGTTGAAAGGGCTGCCCTGAACGAGCGTGAAAGGCTGCGAGTATATTCTGCCTATTGATAGGCTCAGGCCGTTTCTGCCTCGGACAAAGATGTCGTCTGGCTTACGGTCAGTAAACCGTTTCAAAGCGAGGTATATTCACTGTTCTGGGTGAAGTATTGCTCGTGGGCGATAGTCCCGGCTTGCTCCACGGTCGAGCAGGTGGTCCCGAAACTACCCCAAGCGGGAGAGGAAAGGATCTTGGTAGGTTGTGGCGGGTTGTGCGAGCGCCCCTTTCGGCAGATTCTGTTCCGGATGATCCCTAAGCTCGGATGATCTCCTTGACCATTTCACACGCTGCGAGAACGGGAATTTGGGGCCACTAGGACCGAGAAATCTCGCCAACGGCCCTTTGCTACGTCCTTCGCTTCTGCGAGAACCTCGCTAATTTTCCAGCGCGATTTTTTACGAGGTAAAGTGTTATGGCACGCAGGCATTTATTATTGGATTACCTACAACCACACCGCTAATAGAGCCACCACACGAGTCGCTGATGCTACCAGAATTGGTGATCACGGCGCTATTGGTGATTGCGGCAGAGTTGGTTATGTTGCCGCTGTTTGTAATAGGGCCACTGTTGGTAATGGGGCCGCTGTTGGTAATAGTACCAGAGGTGGTCAAGATACCAGAATTGGTGATAAGACCGCTTGCGGTGTTAACGATGATACCTGTAGCACTCAGGGTAATAGGGCCGCTGCTTACAAGGGCGCCAGAGTTGGTTATGCTGCCGCTGTTGATGATGCTGAGACTGCTGGTAACGGTGCCTCCTAGCTGATTGGTCAATATACCGGAGGTTGGTAAGGTGATGGTACCAGAGGTGGTGATTATACCTGCGTTTTTGTTGGTTATAGTGCCGCTGTCTGTAATGACACCTGTTGGACCGTTGGTCAGTGTGCCGCTATTTGTAATGGTACCAGCGTTGGTTACAGGTCCGCTGTTGGTGATGGTGCCCAGGTTTGTTATTGTACCAGTGAGTGTGTTTGTGATAAGGCCGCTGCTTGTAATTGTACCCGTGAGGCCGTTTGTTACCGGGCCGTTATTGGTTATAGTACCGGATGATGTGATCGTGCCAGTGTTGCTAAATGTATTTGTTGTTGTCAGAATGCCAGTTGGACCAATTGTAATAGTGCCAGAGTTGGTTACTGGTCCACCGTTGGTGATGGTGCCCAAGTCCGTGACAAGACCTGTATTACTAAGAGTAACATTAGAAGCGATAACTAGTGTGTTGCCAGAGTTAATTGTCAGCGTAGTCACGGTGCATGTTGAACTAGCACTTGTCCAAGTTCCGCCTAATGTTTGACACGATGCTTGACCAGATAATGTAATAACAGCTGCAGACGGCGTTGATACGATGGCTACTACGCTGACAATTCTAGTTACTTGAGTCGCATGATTTCCTGCAGGGTCGACTGCATCATAGGTTACTAAGTATGAACCTACTACACTTGTATTAACTGCGCTTGAATCTATTATCGCAACTAATCCGACATTGTCCGGATCACTTACAGTAGCACCCAACTCGACATAGATACCTCCAACTTGTATAATTTGAGGATTGGCACCTAGCAAAGTAATTACGGGTGGTGTGGTGTCAACTGGTGGTGTCATACCTTTTGGAGCTGTGATTGTATCAAAAGGTCCTGTGGTAACTGCTCCATTAGACAAGATTCTTCCATCCATACTTACCTTTGTGCCCACTGTAATAGCCGCATTACTCAGTACATTTCCTGCGAAAACACTGTTTGCTCCAAGTGTTGTTGCACCTATCGGTACCCAGAATACATTGTCGGCTTTTGCATTTCCGGCTAGTTTTACAATTGAGCCGGCTACGGTATTGAGTGCGCCGCCCATTCGGAAGATGTAACCTCCATCACCGCTAAGAGTGGTTACTGTGTTTACAGAAACAGCACCTGCAATACAATAGACTCCAGGTGTTAATGGTTGGGGAAGACTATCCAGGACAGTTGCCGCAGTAAGTGTTGTTGTACAAGCTCCAGACTGTGCTGGATCGTTTGCGGAGGCGATGAGCTTGGCTTGAATTGCTTCTGCTGAAATATAAGTGGGACTAGTAGATGTGAAGGTTGTACCAGTGACTATTGGAGGATTTGCAGGTGCTACAGTATATCCAAGATCTCCATTAAGAACGGTTCCCGGGCCGGTGTTGGTGTAGGTATTAACAAGAATAGCAAAATTGTTGACCCCTGTAAGGTCTAGAGGACTCGCTGAAGTGACACTTTCAGCGAAACGTGCAACTGCAACTGACCCGACTATGACAGATGAAATCAGAAATAGAACCAGCGGTGCCCTAAGAGACCGTTGACTCAGAACCCTCATGACTCGGAGTTGCCTTGTTATATTAAAATCAGTTACGCCCCTTGGGGAGTGTTTGCTAAAAGTGAAGAAACCTGTCGCACACAAATAGGCGGCCGCATAACCACGAACAACTCAACCATAGTGCCGAGATCTAAACGTAGTAGAATGGAAATTTACGATGATATTCTCAAGGGGATAGAGCAAGAATTGAGGAGTGGTGGTGAGGTAAAGCCTACGCGAGTACAGCAACGGTGTAACCTTGCCTACGATAAATTTTTACGTTATCTGGGAGAAATGGCAGCCAAGGAACTGATTCATCGAAAACCAATTTCGATTACTGCAAAGGGTTTAGATTTTCTGCAAGACCACAGACGAATTAGGAGATTTGTGCACGAAATTGGCATGAAGTACTTGAATTACAAGGAATCAACGCTTTCTGAAAGAGAAGATTATGGACCAATAAAGTTCCTTGACAACCTACCGCCCAAAAGTCATGCGGTGCTTCTTTATGACGACAAGAAATATGCGGAATTGGTAACGTCTCACTACATATCGAAGGGACTCGAAAGAGGAGAATCGTGTGTCTACCTCACGTTCGAAGATCCAAGAAGAATCGAGGGAAGATTATCTAAGAGTGGAATAGACGTAGAATCCTCCAAGCAAAGAAACCTCCTACGTATCTACAAGCTCAAACGTTCCGATGTCAATGAAGGCAACCCGTACGATAATCTCACAAACGTGATCCGAGAGTCCACCATCGGTCTGAGACCTCCATACCGCTTTTATCGCAACTTCGTACCAATCGAGAAGTCGGTTAAGGGCATGAAGCTAGAGTTGCTCTACGAACAGTTGCTTCATGAGAACTTCGAAAGCCTTGATCTTTCGCTTATGTGCAGACATGATCTCAGTGAGATAGAAAAATCAGCGCGTACGGATTTTGTTGAGACACTCCTGAAGAATCACGACCAGGTAATTTATGCTTCGGAACCTGAAAAAGCAATTGCGTTTGACCCTTCGTTACTTGAGAGTGGGGAGTGACTACCTAAGAAATAGAAAACTCTACTGCCGCGTAGGGCGACGGATAGTTTAGCTGAGTAGTGGACCTTCGGCGTAAGTACGCAATGATTGCTGCTGACAGTTGCGACGAATTCCAACCGTCGGCAATGGATTTCTTAAGCCCGGCTTTTCAGTTAAGGGTTGCTGTTTTTCCGAACCCTATACGCATCCTAAAAATTTTTCACTCTCCAAATCCATTCGGCCGCTCATTTTGACCTCTCTTGATTTGTCCAAGACTATCCTTCCAGATGAGAACGGCATTAAATTTTCTTCTAAGCTTGCTGTACGGGTAGAAACCGCATTTCACTGGGGAGCCTCCGGATCACTTCGACCATGTAACTTTGAAAGAAGCTAGACCAGTGCTTGGAGCGTTAGCATAGACCGCGCAGTAGTCGAAGTTTCCTGGCCCACTAAGATCAAAGCGCTGCCCCGAAACCAGGATCGGACCATGATTGCAGTCAGTAGCTCCGATAACATGATTCACGATTTTCAGACCTGTATATCCTGTCGGCAACGTGAAGAAGGGTCGGAACCGGTCAGACTTCCCGACAATGAGTGCAGGACTATCACCGCAAGTGAATAATATTACTCCAGAACCGCTGGGAATGACGGTGGCCTGACTGGCTCGAAGTGTCAAGCAGTTAAGTACCAGTTTTGAATGGTTCTCCCCACGGGATGTGGCTAGAACTACCGTAGCCCCGACCGGAATTGCTATCAGGAAGACTAGTAACCCAATTATGACGACCCGGGTTGCCTTGTTTCTTCTTTCGGGAGCAGACAAGGTTACAAAGGCGGGTCTTTGGTCCTCTTAGACCGCAGCGTTACCAATTGTGCTGTATACAAGTAACGCCTTCTTAGGTCAGGAATTATTCTTGGCCTTTCTTCGTGTAAGTTCTTCGATGAGAGGTTCGTAAAGATTCGACTTTGATCCTTCTCTATTGCTCAGTTGCGAGACAACTCTCTGCTCGGGTCTCGGCTGGACAAGTCCAACTAGGACCACGGCCTTGTAGGTGTTCCCGATTCTGTGGAGAGTGTCGACAAAGCTGTCCAACTGTTCCATAATCTCGGCCTCCCAGTTGAGACGAGCCTTCGCTTGTCCTATTTCTTCGTGCTTATTGGGATGGGGTAAATAAACGTCCTAAGAAAAGGGGGAAGTGGAGTCGCCTTGAGATATCGTCTAACCCCAAGTTACGGTGAAGCTGACGACGCCAGTTACCGGAGCAGTTGTTCCAGTTGCACAATAGTTGTAGTCACCGGTTGGAATGCTGACGGCCGTGCTTTGCGCAAGAGCTATTCCTGCCGAAGCTGTACAAGCTGCACCAGGAGCAATGAGACTAAGGGTTGTAGGCATCCCACCTGCGCCGATTGCCGGTGCCTCTGTTGGAATCTTGGTGATAGGACCGTTTGTCACTGATATTGCGGCTGTTCCAGATGAACAACTGTAGACTAGGGCAAAAGCTGACCCTGCTGTTACTGTAGCTGGGGTAACGGTCAACGCAGTCGTAGTGGATACGCCACAGTTTGCCACTAAGTTTGCCGCGACTGCTCCTGTCGGCACCGACGGGAAGTACTGCGTGAAGGTTACGAAAGCCACGACGCCCACGACTACTGCAACGGCGAATATGCCCAATACTACTGTTCGTGTTCGAATTAATCTCCACTTTGATTTCGTTTTCTCTTCCAATTCTCACCCTCCTCTCCCGAAAACATATTGGGTGAGTGTCTCTTCGACTGATACTCTCTTGGTAGACCACGAGAGTTGAAGTCCTCTAAGGAGGATCAGATTGAGTCCGCCGTAGGATGAGGAGGATCTTCCCGGTCTCAAAGCCCTCATGGCGCGGAGTTATCTTATTAGATTAAAACCAGTTACGCCCCTTGGGGAGTGTTTGCTAAAAGCAAAGAACCTGTCGTATTTGATCGCGGACGGTGTGCCCAGGCTCATTGACCTCTTGAAGCATGCGTTTACCGCGGAAGAAAGAGGTCGAATCAACACCGAGAATGGTCGTGTTGGTCACGCCGAGGTGAAGATAGGTGGTTCCGTGGTCATGATCGGCTGACTAGAGTCCTAGGTACAGCCCGATACCAAACCAACGCTACGTCTGCCTCGAAAAATGTCGACTAGGCTTACAAACGAGGCCTGCAAGCAGGCGGGGCCCCGAACAAGAACCGACGACCCAATTCTACGGAGACCGGACCGCAGCGGTGAAGGACCCAACCGGTAACGTCTGGTGGATCGCAACACATGTCGAAAACGTTTCCCCCGCGGACATGGAGAGGCGGATGAAGGAACAGGGCCCTCACGGCGACGCTCTAACTCCCACTGCCTGAAAGCTCTAAGACTCACAATACGGGGGAGCAGCTCAGTTTTCCGGGCCTCAGAAATTCACGTCTAGCCGCCCGAATTCGGCCGGGCCCACCAAGAATCCTCGGCGAACTGATATGCTTGTTTTACTTGTCTCTTGCTCTCTTCGTTGTCTCACTGGCGGCCTCTTTGAGAAGCTTCTTTGTGTTCTCAGGCTTGCCGCCTAGTTTGAGCGTCTCCTCGTGCTTGTCAGATAACTGGCGTGTAGATTCGATGAGGTCCGCACGTCGAGTCTGCTCGGCGTTTGCAGTAAGTTTCTGCATTGTTTGGGTGGCCTCTTTCATATGCCCGGCGGATAAT
>VBBH01000349.1 GCA_005888695.1 Candidatus Bathyarchaeota archaeon | reverse complement strand
GCCGCCTCCGGAATATCCGGACGGCGATCTCCGTGGCTACCGTCTCGTCTGGGAACCATGTGTTACGGGAAACATGGCACGAACACTGGTCGAGTTCGGGTACCAGGACGACCCACGCGTCATTGAAATGTTCGAGTGGCTCGTCCGAACCCAGTTCAAAGACGGCGGATGGAACTGCGATGAAGCCGACAGAAGCAAGCAGGTAAAGCATAGCTCGTTCATGTCAACGATCGAACCCCTCTGGGCATTCTCGGCACTGACACCTAGCCGATGGGCTAAGGGAGGACGAGAAGCAGTCGCTAGGGGATGCGAATTCCTCCTGATGCATCGACTCTACAAATCAGACAACACGTTTCAAACAATCAACGAGGAATGGACCAGGCTCCATTTCCCATTGTTCTACTTCTACGACATCCTACATGGACTACGAGTGTTAACCGCGTTAGAATCTGCTGACGACAAACGGACCTTCGATGCGAGAGAATTGTTGAAATCCAAACACTCCAGTGACGGAACATGGCCTCTGGAAGCAACTTATACGCGGTCGATCAAGGGGAACCTCGTGAAAGACCCCAGCACTGGCGAATGGGACAGAGTCAAAGGAGAAGGTGTAGCAAAAATTCCTAAGATATATGATGAGTTGGGAACCATGTCTAAACCTAGCCCTTGGATCACCCTTAATGCACTACGGGTGCTGTCGCATTAGGAGTAATGGTTTGATATGACTGATACACCCGGTGGAAAAGAGGCTTCAAAGAAGACTTTCGGCTACATTGAGTTATTGACCAAGGAGGCGAGGAAGGCGATGACGGGGGAGTTCAACCAGAAGCATAAGGGTGCTGGGTTCGGGAAGATCCCGGAGATCCTAAGCCAAATCACAATCGATTGGTTCACCAAACGAGACAAGAACATCCGGTTGACCCTTCAATCAACCCCAGAGGCCAAGAATGGCCAAGTCCGGATGATCTTCAACGGCGATTCCAAAAGTGCACATTTCAAAATGCGCCTTGACGCAACCTTCAGCGTCTCAGGACAGTCTCCCGATTCGCCCGCCTACCTGAAGGATCTTAACTTTGCGGTGGACAGTCGAGACTTTTACTGATAATTCAGGGGCAGTCGATGAAAGGTCTCAGCTGATCGGAGATTGTTATTTGGTGTCTCAATCCTTTTGGCCCTGATTCCGTGCAGTATTGCCTAACAACACCGGTTTCCAGCAGAATCCCGCGGCGACGTTCGGCGTCCTTATTGCAGCAATTGGAATGATTCTATCACTCGTTGCTGCTTCGAGTATTCAAGAGCAGCCTTGAATCAGCGGTCGTCATGTTGAGATCGCAGAAAGAGAAAGCCATTGAATTCCGTAAGATGCACCAGTCAGGAGACATACTGGTACTGGCAAATGCTTGGGATGTTCCGAGTGCTCGGATTTTTGAACAAACAGGCTTCCCTGCGATAGGAACATCCAGCGCTGCCATAGCCCTATCTATCGGCTATCCGGACGGTCAGAAGATATCGCGCGACGAAATGTTGCAAGTCGTGGCGAGAATCGCGAGGTCTGTCTCAATTCCGGTGACCGCCGACATGGAAGCTGGCTACGGGAACAGTGCAGCCGATGTCGCAGAGACAGCCGAAAGAGTAATAGCCGCCGGAGCTATCGGACTCAACTTAGAAGACTCAACTAAACGCTCAGATCCTCCTTTGCATACCGTGGAGGCACAAATCCGGAAGATAGTGGAGATCCGAAAAGTCGGGGATCGGTTGGGCGTTCCCCTCGTGATTAATGCTCGGACTGATGTCCTCATCCTAGGCCAAGATGACAAGTCCAGCAGGTTGAAGGAGGCCATAGATCGTGGGAAGGCCTACAACAATGCGGGGGCCGACTGCTTCTTTCCAGTCGGAGCAATCGACTCGCAGACAATCTCTGAAATCACGAGGCAGGTCCGTTGCCCGATCAACATCCTGGCCACCAATGGTGTACCGACGGTTCCCGAGCTCAAGCGTCTGGGAGTCCGACGCGTCAGCGTGGGACTTGCGGAAGCCAACAGCTTGGTCCGGCCAAGCTAGGCCCGACGGAACTGCATGCTTGGTTAGTGGTAGCCCCGGGGGGATACTCGAGTCCAAGCTCGATAACAGTCTTCAGCCCTGCAACCTCTTTTACGAGGGAACGTCTCACTAGCCCCATGAGTGTGCCGACTTCCTACTGACGCTTGTCAATCGGTGCATGTATGCGATGTGGTTCACTGATTGCCTCTTGCACCGGGACTCTGCCTGGATCAAGTCCAAATCCTCTTACCATCTCCTTGAGCAAGTCCGGAGAAAGTTACAAGGACGGTCATGACAAGAACCGTTACGTAGTATCTGGCCAGGTGGGCCAACGTAGTTGAGTATGGCAAAGAGGGTTCTCGGCCGTCTGCGGCAAGTAGGGGGCTGGGCTCTCATCGTCGTCGGATCGCTATTCCTGCTCGTGACTATCATTCCCTTCGCTCAAGGGAACCTTCCTGCCGGGATCGCAGGACTGGTAATCTCCATGGCATTCCTATGGTCAGGCACGTGGCTGCTACAGAGACCGGCGA
The DNA here is from genome assembly GCA_005888695.1 of Candidatus Bathyarchaeota archaeon. The sequence continues at coordinate 1,103 of VBBH01000349.1, read as the reverse complement.
GAGTGAACGCGCTAACCGATCGAATCCTCAAAGGCGGCCCGTATCTTCAAGGGCGTGACCTCAGAATTCCATACTTGCTTGGAACAATTCCCTTCTCGATATTCCTCTTAGTAGTTACCGCCCTGGGGAGTGTCTTAACGGCATTCTTTGCCATTAGTGTCTTTTTCATCATCCCGCTGATGACCTGGTACCTCCTGACTGAGTGGGCAGCGAAGTGGGTGCTATTGAAGTTCATTCGAAACCCGAATTTTCATAACCTTCTCAACCGGTTTGTCAAGAGTCACCGACAGGCCTCTGAATGCTTCTTCGACAACGTCACAAGGTCCCCGACCATCTGGCGAAGATTCCTTAGAGTTGCAATATTCAGTCTCGCTCTTCCCGCGGCCATTATCTCTCTTACGAATATCAGCCCCGCCACAACGTTCAATGCTTTCGGCGAATTTCTTTTGTTGGTAGTTTTCGTATTTTCCCTTCCATCGTTGCTCTACACTGTGTTATGGGTTTACGAGGACTCTGGTCTCAGATACTATGACGCTGCTGGTGCCATCGTTGATGTCCCGATCACCAAGTTAGTTGACTTTGTAACTGGAATCGTAGGGCTTACGACGATAATTCGTTTTCTACAGCTCATTACAGGTAGCCTTTTCCAAGCAAGTTCCATCGGTATCGGTTTATCTTTCACTCTCTTATCGCCGATCTTACTTGCAGTTACTGTCTTTCAGCATAGGATGGAGGGCGCCATTGTGCGAAACTTGCGGGATAGCAAGATCGTCCCACAGAAGCACATAACGATCACCTAGTGTGCAAGCTTGGTAGACGTAATCAATTTGAGCACTGGACTAGAAACCGTGTCGATCAGACACCGAGCTCTTTTGGATCTCCTAGCTTGTTGTCTTCGTACAATCTCGCTATCCTGTTGCCCAAAGCCTTGTCTGTAAATTTCCAGTCGTCAGGAGAGAACACGAATCTGAACGCCGCGTGGTAGAGCAGAGCAAGGAAGAAGAACTCACCCGCATGGCTCATGTCGCATCGATGGCACCAACCTTCTTTGCCTTTCTTTGGGATGAACTCGCCGGAGACTTTCTTCTCATCTGCTAGTTTCA
>VBBH01000348.1 GCA_005888695.1 Candidatus Bathyarchaeota archaeon | reverse complement strand
ACGGAATGACAGAGAGCACGGTCGAGTTTGCCAAGAAGCTGGAGGAGGAACGAAAGGAAGCTAACAAACGCATGCTTTCAACAATCAATCGTCAGGGGCTGGAGAAGATGAAGATGGTCCAGTGGTTCCATGCTAAGGACAACTATTCGGGGATGAGTGGTAAAGTGGTTGGGAGCTTCTGCTCTTATCTCAAGTTTCAGAGACAAGTGGATCAATCAAGGTATCTCATAGGAATGATGAACGTCCCGCCGGATATTCCAGGCTGGGGAAGCTTGCCTTCGCAACTTGTCAAAGTCTCCGGTCGGGCTCCAAGGGTCTTGTCCGATCAAATCAAAAGGGGAGAAAGGCCGGCACTGTCCAGAATACTGTCTCAGGCTTGCTTGACGGCCGGAGGTTTTGGGGATGGACACGCCGTCGCGGCGTCCGGGGTATTCCCCGTTGGGAAGGAAGAGTTGTTTCTTAGTGAGATGGACCGAATGGCAAGCTCGAAATGACTCTGCTTCGGCCGATGAAAACTCAGCCATATCCCTGCCGGATATTACGTCAACTCAAAAAGGCCCAGTGAGAATTCAGGAGGAGTTGACTACATGACCGTTTATCCTGCTTCCGCATACAAGGCCGCGCCCGCCTCACGAGGATGACAGTCTTCTCGTCGAGATGGTTAGACAATTGTCGGCCAAAGTTGGAGTGTCGAGTATGGCACCAAACTCGCTCGTTTGGGTTGCTTTGGTTCCCAAGGATATACTCGACGGATCCACAAGACAGGCAGGTTCATTCACTCGGATCGCCCCGGGTGATCAGGCACGGTTCGTCTCCCAAGCCATAATGCTTCCCTCTGATTTACGAGGCAGACTGCGTCCAGAAGAATGGAGACCTATCATCGCTTCATCCTTGCTCTTCCGAAAGACGTATTGGAAGTTACTCTTGAGAAAGCTCGCCCTAGACTGGCCGTCCATGTTCCTAACGCTAGTGAGTCTCATTGGACCCTTCTACTTCTTCTTCGCGATCCGGTCCGTGTGGCTCGCTGCGATTGCCACGAGCGTTCCAATCACCATATTCGTTGTGGGCCAGATAGGTTACAACCTCGCGCACAAGAGACTCATGCTCTCCGCAGACAGGCAGGCTGCGAAATTGGTTGGAAAACAACCCTTCTTAGATGTTCTCAAGAAGATTGATGATTTCAAGCTTGAGGATATTGAGTGGATAAAAGGTCGAGGAAGGATCAGCCGAGCACTAACGATCGACCAGGGATCGATGAGAGAATAAGGAACTTGGATTCTGTTTAGCCTATTCCTGGCTTTGACCGAGCGGCTTTGTGGGATCCTAATATAGAGTCAAGAATCCGCTATGTTCTATTTTTCTCCGACGATTGTCTGTGCCTGTTCATGCATAAATCCGAGCAGATAGTAGGGGCCTCCGACTCCTTTTCCAGTCATTCCGCTCCCTTTCCATC
>VBBH01000347.1 GCA_005888695.1 Candidatus Bathyarchaeota archaeon | reverse complement strand
CTCGTCCAACGTCTTGTATTCCTCAAGCACGACGAATGGAACAAACAGTTCATTCTTCACTAGCTTGTTATTCTCGCGTAAACCGGTGACCACGACTGGTTTGACATAGTAGCCTTTCGGCAGTTTCTCCTCCAACTCCTTCTCGGCGACGACTTTGGCCCCTTCCTTCTTTGCTTGTTCGAGGGAATGCTGCCATGTCCTGACGGATTTTTGGTTGATGACTGGACCGACGAAGACGCCCTTCTCTCTTGGATCGCCGACTTTTACTTGGCTGACCTCTTCCTTGAGGAACTTGAGAAAGTCATTCTTGACTCCGCGTTCGACGTAGACTCTTGAGGTGGCACTGCATTTTTGGCCACTGTATCCGAAAGCTGACCGGACTACTCCTTTCGCCGCCTTGGACAGATCCGCTTTACTCGTAACTATCGCAGGGTTCTTGCTTCCCAATTCAGCGATGAATGGTTTGGGATATGCCTGGCTCTTTACGAAATCTTGGTAAAGTGTCATACCGACGTCCTTTGATCCTGTGAATGCGATGCCTGCGACGTCCGGATTCTTGGCAACCTCTGCTCCGAACGGTCCGCCCGGACCGGTTACGAAGTTTATCACGCCTTCCGGAACTCCTCCCTCTATGAGGGTCTTGTAGAGATGAAGCCCGGTCAATGGGGCTTCGCTTGTGGGTTTGTAAACGACTGTGTTTCCTGTGATCAGGGCGCCTGTGATCATTCCGGCGGCGAGTGCGATTGGAAAATTGAAGGGTGAGATGACAGCCCAGGCGCCATATGGGCGTAGGACGCTTTTCGATTTTTCGCCTGGCGCGACTGTTTCCATGGGTACGATGTAGCCTTCATTCTTCTCCATCTGGTCAGCGTAGTATCGGAACATGTCAACTGCCTCATTCACTTCGGCTATTGCTTCGGTACGATTCTTACCGACCTCGTAAGTTATTAGTGCGGCGAGGTAGAACTGTCGCTGGGACATTACGTCGGCTACTTTACGGATAATTGCGACTCTTTTCCTCCAGTCCATACTGCCCCATTCCTTGAAAGCCTCTGTCGCGGCGGCTATCGCTTTCCGGGTGTGGAGACCAGTTCCTTTCTGGAAATAACCAATCACAATGCTCGTGTCGACCGGGCTTCGATGCTCGAATTCCCCTTCACCTGCCCGGACTTGTTTTCCATTGATGTACATTGGATGATGTTTGCCAAAGTTCTTC
>VBBH01000118.1 GCA_005888695.1 Candidatus Bathyarchaeota archaeon | reverse complement strand
AAGACGCCGACATTGAGAGCTTCCTCCGTTTCGTCCAATACCACAGCAAGCGATTGAAGTGTCCAGGCAAGGATGTCTTCATCCGGCTCGCCCATGAATGGGAGAAACAACTGGTGAACAATGTTGAGTCAACAGACTCAATTGGAATCAAGAAAGAGAAGAAAAAAGCGCTCAAAGAAGGCGCAGACTAGCAAGTATAAGATCCGCGTACGCTACAAGTACCATCACTACCGTTGGATATCGACAGACGACTACGGAAGTTTCCGAGAAATGTACGAGAAGTACAAGGACAAGGGTTATACCTTCTGGTGCGTACCCAAGGGAGACTCAGTGTTCACTAACCCCGGAATAGAATCAATTGGCGAGCAGCTAGACTCGGTAGTATCGGCTAACGGAAATTACGAAATTCCGTCTCGGTATTTCGAAAGAGACTTTTCTGGCGACCTTGTTGTCGTGAAGCCATTCCTTCTTCCAGAGACGAGGTTGACTCCAGAGCATCCCGTCTTATCCTGCGAATCGAGCCCGCAGAAATCAAGGTGGTACGATCTTCAAACCAGACCATCGCAGAAAAAGACTTGGAAGCCCGCAGGAGAGCTGACAGAGAAGGATTGGGTCTTCTTCCCACTCTTCCAAGGGAACCGGGAAGGCGATCCTGAACTCCTCTATCTCCTAGGCCTATACATGGCCGAAGGATATCCCACCGGCAATCAGGTCTACTTTGCACTCGGATATACAGAACGCCAACTTGGCGAGCACATACTTCGTATGGCAGAAAAACACTGGAATGTCAAGGGCACGATAAACCATCACAGAACCGGACTTCTCGTACGTTTTTCCAAACCAGGTATGGCAGATTTCATGAGGAAAGAGTTTGGCGCTAGAGCGATCAACAAAAGAATCCCGTCATGGATTCTTGAACAACGAGATCCTCAACCCTTCCTCGAAGGATGGCTGAAAGGAGACGGTTTCAAACGAGGGAACACATGGAGACTCAGCACATCATCCAAGACAGCCGCATACCAGGCACTACTCATCGGCTCCCGAATCGGAATCCTACCTGCAATCTACAAAGATGAGAGCGAAGCTAGAGGGATAATCGAAGGGCGGAAAATCAACGCGAAGCCAAAATACGAGATACGCTTCCACATAGACGCGAGCAAATACTCAAACAAGCCAAGTCACGTAGTAAAGACTGATAGCGGCTTCTGGGTCAGGATAAACAAAATACAACACGAAAAATTCACTGGCAAAGTGTGTAACATGGAGACGCCCTCGAACACCTACCTTCTATCCTTCATCGTCCACAATTGCGCAGATCTGCCCCCAGAATATTCCAGTCAGGACGCGACATGGACCGGTTATCGATTAGACGGAGACAAGACCCACACTGCATCCACTTTGAAAAGATACGGAAGACACAAAGCGTGGGTCGACCCAATCTACAAGTTCGAAGGCAAGAAAGTCATCCTAGTCTACAATGCACAATGACTTTCTCAGGCACTGAAACAGAATCTAGCCCCTAGATAATGAGACCGAGTTCTAGGCAAGTTAGTCCCAAGGAGCCGTCTGGAGCTCATGGCGGGCTAGTCATCAACCAACGGGTACATTTTTCGCCAGCTCTCCTCCAGTACCCTTACTCCCTGAGATACAAGGGAAGCAGCGACAATCCTGGCCAATCCTGCGGGGTCATTAGTCGGGCCGAGAGTAGAGGCTCGGAGCATCTCCTTTCCGTCCGGTGAGAGGACGGCCGCAGTAAGCCGTAGTTTGTCGCCCTTCGCGGACGCATACGCTCCCAGGGGCACGTTGCAATCGGCACTCATCAAAGTCTCTACCTGTCTCTCAGCCTCTGCTTCGGAGCGGGTAATTTGATTGTTGACAAGTTTCAAGACGTGCAAAGCTCTAGGATTATCTCGCCGAGTGACTATGGCTGTAATACCCTGACAGGGGGTCGGCATAAACTCGTCAATTGGCAAACGTTGGGTTATTCTCCCAGACATTCCTAGTCGTGCGAGACCAGACTCGGCGATGATGAGAGCGTCCAACTCCCCCCGGTCTATCATTGAGATCCGATCTTCAACCCGCCCCCCGACAGCTTGTGATCGTAGATCTGGCCTGGACCTCCTTAGCTGAGCAATCCTCAACAATGTACTTGTTCCAACGATACTACCTGGCTTAAGGCTCTGCAGATCTTGGCCGTGCGGACCGACAAGCGCTTCGTAGGGAGAGCTTCGCTCGGGTGTTGCAGCTATTATGAGCATGCTGTCGCCTTTCAAGAGTGGAAGATCTTTCATGTTGTAAATGGCAAAGTCGATCTTGCCCTCCAAAACAGCACTGCTCAGTTCAGTGTCAAAAGTGCGTTTTCGTCCTCGTGAGTTGGCAATTGAAAGTTTTACATCATCATCTCCGGGCTCGAGTATTTTCTTTTCGACTTGCGCGTCGGGTTGAGCCTGCCCAATCATCCGAATCACGAGTTCCGCCCTTGCTAGGGACAATTTGTCCCCTCGTACTCCAAGCTTTAGAAACAATGCTACAACTCAGCTCTTGTCAATCACGCCTGGTCGATTCTCGTCAACAAAGAGACGAATCGAAGGTGCTATCGATCTGCGATGCCTGAATTCGTACAAGACGCTTGTTTCAAAGGTCGGACCGGTTGTGAATTCAATATTAAGGCTTGGTCGGAGGGAGGAGTTTGAGGCCGGATTAGGAGATGAATTCAGACAGTCATCTGTAACTAGTGGTCTGGGTCTAGCGTGGTGATGAAATTGTACTTCTCACGATGTCTTCGAATCTAGAACGAGAATCGTGTAATCGGCGGACCTCTTCTTCCTCATCATATTCCGCGAGTCCGTGGTCGCTCAGGAATTTTGCTGCCCAGCAAACTGCACTTTTGGGTATGCGCAGTTGGCTGGCTATCTCGTCTATCTTGTGCCAAGTCCCGTCCACGAGCCGTATCCAGACGTACCATAGAAGCATTGGTCTCGCGCCGCCAAGCATAGCCGACACACTAAACTGGGTTTACGTCCAACTTGTTACCTAACTCTAGTGTTACTCGGTAAAAATCTGCGAAGTAACAAACATACTTGCTGAGAATGATTGGAAGGAGTCAAAATCGCCTGTCGCCGATCGCGAAATTGCCTTTCATTCTTCAGTGCTATTCTCGATGATGGATTAGTGGCAATCATAGCTATGCTTGAATCTACTCTACCCTTTTAGACAGGTTTATACAAATCTCTTAATAGCTTACTCACGGGTACGTCCCACTTTCACCAACCCGCAGAATGAGTGCGGCAAGGTCTAGGAAATATGAATAAGAATTGGAAACAGAACTAATAGGCAAGAAAGAATCGGCAGAGTTTCATTACAGACGGCACTATACTCGCCCCGGAACCCACCCCTACGATCTGATCAAATGGGAAGATCGAGATGCCTCAATAATTGATCACCAAGGGAACATCATCTTCGAACAGAAGGGAGTTGAGGTCCCGTCGTTCTGGACTCAGACCGCAACAAACATTGTTGCATCCAAGTATTTCCGCGGAAAGCTTGGAAACCCAGAGAGGGAGCATAGTGCACGTCAACTGATTGATAGAGTGGCCAAGACGATCTCTGAATGGGGTCGCCAAGGAGGATATTTTACAGATGAACAAGAAGCATCAGCTTTCGAGGCCGAACTCACCCACATACTGATTCATCAAATTGCTGCATTCAACAGTCCAGTCTGGTTTAACGTTGGTGTGGAGGTTAAGCCTCAGTGTTCTGCCTGTTTCATAAATTCCATCAAAGACGATATGAGATCCATTATGCAGCTTGCCATGACAGAAGGGATGCTGTTCAAATATGGATCCGGAACTGGCACAAATCTCTCCCCGTTACGCTCGTCTCGAGAACACCTTTCGACGGGTGGAAAGGCCAGCGGCCCAGTCTCTTTCATGAAGGGCTTTGATGCTTTTGCAGGCGTGATCAAGTCTGGAGGCAGGACACGAAGAGCCGCAAAAATGGTCATCCTCAATATTGACCATCCGGACGTCCGCGACTTCATCTGGTCTAAGGCGAACGAGGAGAAGAAAGCTTGGGCGCTCTTAGACGCTGGATACGATGGATCTGTAGATGGAGAAGCGTACGGTAGCATATTCTTCCAGAACGCAAATCACAGTGTTCGAGTGACTGACGAGTTCATGCATGCAGTTGTCGGAGACAAAGATTGGACGACCAAGTTCGTAACAACCGGAAAGGTTGCTGACACTTACAACGCTAAGGAGCTGTTCAAGCAAATGGCGGACGCGGCTTACATCTGCGGAGACCCGGGAATCCAGTTTGACACTACGATTAATGAGTGGCATACATGTCCGGCCACGGCCCGAATAAACGCCTCAAACCCATGCTCAGAATACATGTTCCTAGACGACAGCGCTTGTAATCTCGCCTCTCTCAATCTTATCAAATTCAGAACGCCCGAAGGCGGATTTGACGTCGAGTCGTTCAAACATGCAGTTGAGATTGTGATTAGTGCTCAGGAAATCATGGTAGACTATGCGAGCTACCCGACACCAGCAATCCAGAAGAACAGTCATGACTACCGTCCTCTCGGCTTAGGATACGCTAATTTGGGGGCCCTATTGATGGCGCAGGGAATGCCCTATGATAGTGAAGAGGGAAGGAACTTCGCTGCAGCCGTCTCTGCTTTGATGTCGGGTCATGCATACGCGATATCTGCCCAGATCTCGGAGAGACTCGGACCATTCACAGGGCACAAGTTAAACGAGAAACACTTCCTCAACGTGATCGGGATGCATCGGGCACACGCCTACAAGATCGGACAGGCGGGAGTGCAGAAGTCTATTCTAGAATCCGCGAGAAAGTCGTGGGACGAGGCACTATCCCTCGGAGAGAGACACGGTTTCAAAAACGCCCAGATCTCGGTCATTGCTCCCACGGGCACAATCGCGTTCATGATGGATTGCGACACCACTGGTATCGAGCCAGACATCGCACTGGTCAAGTATAAGTGGCTCGTTGGGGGAGGAGTAATCAAGATAGTAAACAATACCGTCAAGGAGGCCCTCGGACAACTGGGCTACGACGAAGCAGCAGTCCGAGACATAATCACACACTTAGAACAGAACAATACGCTCGAGGGTGCGCCGGGATTGAAAGCGGAACATCTCCCCATTTTCGACTGTGCCTTCAAACCATCGAATGGATCAAGGAGCATCCATTACATGGGACATGTAAAAATGATGGCCGCAGTGCAACCGTTCATCTCTGGAGCAATATCCAAGACCGTTAACATGCCCAACAATGTCACAGCAGAGGAGATTGTAGAAACATATGTTGCTGCGTGGAGAATGGGACTAAAAGCGATCGCGATCTACCGCGACGGCTCGAAACGCACACAGCCCTTGACCACAGGCATCAGCAAAAGCAAGCAGAAGGATCAGACTGTAGAGAAGATAGTGTACAAGCCCCTCCGGCGAAGGTTATCGGGCGAACGAGAGGCGATTATTCACAAGTTCACGGTCGCAAGCAATGAAGGCTACTTGATCGCTGGACTTTACGAGGATGGAACTCCGGGAGAGATATTCGTTGTTATGGCAAAAGAGGGCAGCACGATTTCTGGACTGATGGATGCCTTCTCCACCTCTATTTCTCTGGCCCTACAGTACGGAGTGCCATTGAAGGTGCTAGTGAACAAGTTCATCCACACTCGCTTCGAACCGTCAGGAATGACGAATAATCCCGAGATAAGGTTCGCAAAATCCATCGTGGACTATATATTCCGATGGTTGGGTCTCAGATTCCTGAGCAAAGAAGACCAAGACGCGATCGGCCTAACCGGGACCGTGCCCGAAACTAACGGTACCAATGGTAACACTGCCATGGCACCAAAGACAGCATTTCTCGAGAAGGCCACCGACAAAATCATCAAAACGTCCACCGCGACTGAGAACTTTCACGACAAACACGAACCAGAGTTGATAACCTTTGATCCGCAATCCGATGCCCCCTCCTGCGATAATTGTGGAATGATAATGGTAAGGAACGGTTCGTGCTACAAGTGCCTCAACTGTGGCAGCACCA
>VBBH01000117.1 GCA_005888695.1 Candidatus Bathyarchaeota archaeon | reverse complement strand
AGTTTGGAATGGTGTTCTGGACGAACATGATCGGTTACGCGGTCAACCAGTTTATTCCTGTCCGGTTTGGAGGTGAAGTTACGAGAGCCTACATAATAGACGCGAAGAAACATGTTGGCTTCTTTCCTAGCCTCTCAACGGTTGCCGTCGAAAGAATTCTCGACCTCCTCTCGATAGCTGGGCTCGCTCTTCTCGGTGCGTTCACTTACTCAGTTGTTCTCTCACAGTTCTCCGTAATGCTGATACTCGTAATAACGGCGGTCGCATCGACGGCCATGTTCGCCGTAGTTCTTGTCGGCAGCAGAAATCTTCCGCTGGTAATGCGTGGATTCCGTTGGCTCGTCTATCACGCGCCACTCCGCGAGTCATGGCGCAAGAAGACACTGCGTGTGATCGAATCCTCGCTCCTAGGAGCTACAGCAATAGGACGAGACTACAAGTTGCTGACGGTCTCTATCCTCCTGAGTTTGGCTATATGGTTCGTTAGTTTCCTCGGATTCTACTTCATGCTAACCGGTGTCGGATTTGACGCAACGGCAATGGCAATACTCTTGGGAATAATGCTGTTCCAACTCACCTTCATACTGCCGAGCACTCCCGGGAACGTTGGAACCTTCGAAGCGCTCTTCCTCTTCTCCTTCACCGCTATCGGGTTGACCACGCTGCCGGCTTCGCCGTCACTTCTAGCGATCATCTTTGTCACGCATGCCTTTAACTTGATACTAGTGGCTCTTCTTGGGACCGCGGGGATCGGTCTCCTCGGACTCAAGATGGACGATGTGTTCAAGATTCCGGGCATGAAGAGGGAAGAGACAACTGCAAGCCATCCGCCTGCCGTCCCATCGTCTTCCCCGACACAGGCTCAGGCTCATACATCATCGCCCTAGCCAGCTTGAGGACTCTCTTGTCGAATCTCGTCCAAAAGTTTCGCTAGCTTTGCTTTTCTTTGGCTTGTGACTTCTACGATCACGATTCCCTGCGATGGCTGACCGTAAACTATCAACGCGTTCAACTGTGCCTCAAGTATGGCCGGGAGGGCAAGAAGATCCTCTTCTCCCTCGACAATGACCGTGGCAGCCTCTTGCTTCAGCGCGTTCTTGATCGCCTGCCATGACTCTTGGCTTATTGTACCTGCAGGATTGACGACGTGGAATGTCACTCGCGTCTTTGAAATTGGGGGAGCGTAGCCATGTCTCATCGTTTTTCCGTCAATGATCGCTAGGCTTACTGGGATGCCCGCTACTTGTGCCTCTGTGGATACTACATCGCCTACGGTGATTATTTTTGGCGGGTGTGTTCGTTCGACCAGTTCTTTCAGCCTAGGCATTGTCTGCGACGGCTGACCCGGTATCAAGTGGCCGAGAGGGGTCTTAAAACGACTGAGCTGGCTCGTTGAGAACCGTATCGATTCGCTTCCCAATTCTCCGGTCCCTCTCTTAGCCTAACGAACTAGTGACGAGGAGCCCCGGGCGGGGTTTTCAGCCCATCTTGCGAGGCTTTTGAACCCGCGGCCTTCGCCTTACCAAGGCGACGCTCACCAGTGCCCCTCTGAATGAGGGCATCTACCAGGCTGAGCCACCGGGGCAGACCAAGTCAGTTTTGGTGGAGAGAATCACGGGCTATATGAGTTACTCCAAGACGGATACGAAACAGAGGTTCTCTCTAATAATTAGGAATTTTTTCCAGAGTGGGCTTTCGTCATGAGTTGGATTGGCGACTAAATCATTCTCGCAACGCTCTGGAAGTACTTGACCCCTTTCTTGCCGTTTAGAGCATTATCATATGCGAGGTCCACTACTTCCCTTGGCGTTGGTGCTGACATGACTTTGACAACTTTCCTATCGTCAAGATAAGTGCCCGCGATCTTGTCTGCTGTGCCACCCGAACCAGTCAAGGCAACGATAGACTTTCCTTTTTGATAGGCTATGCAAGCTTCGACCATTGTTCCGGCTCCGCCTCCTACAACGATGACTGAATCTGCCGAGTAGGCAGTGACGTAGTTTCTGGCGAAACCCAATCCTGTTGGTACTATGATGTCGCAGAAGGGATTGGCATAGCTCATCTCTTCGTGTGGTATTATTCCCACAACGAGTCCACCGCGTTCCTTTGCACCCTTCGATGCGGCTTCCATGACGCCTCCCAATCCTCCGGTTACCAGGACCGCTCCACGGGATGCTATTTGGTCTCCAACCAATTTTGCGGCTTCGTACATTTGGGGCTGACAATGATCTCCGTCAGAGCCTATCACTAAGATCTGGGTTAGTTTCTTGAAACCTGTTGGCGGGGTTCTCGATACTCCTCTAAACATGGCATATTCACTTGAAGAATAAGGGTCGCGGAAACAGACAGAGAATGCGCGTCGTCTAAATTGCTGATGTTACCGTTCATGATATGGAGAAGGTTTTAATCTGGACCCAGACAGCCCGCATTCGATTTCAGCCTTAGGCGAGTATTACCATTGTCCGATTTGAAGAAAGGAAAGGTCCAACGAGTGGCAGGTCCTGTCATAGTTGCAAGAGATATGCTTGGCAGCCAAATGTACGAGGTTGTCAGGGTTGGAGAGCAAGGGCTGATAGGCGAAATTATCAGGATTGAGGAAGACAAGGCGACCGTCCAAGTTTACGAAGAGACTGCAGGGATTCGTCCTGGAGAAGTTGTGGAGCGAACAGGCAAACCATTGTCGGTCGAGCTAGGACCAGGGATCACTGGCCAGATTTATGACGGGATCCAGAGACCATTGACCGTTCTCTTCGAGAAAACCGGTCCCTTCGTAAGGCGAGGTGTAGCACCTTCGCCTCTGGACCGGGGGAAGAAATGGCACTTTGTTCCTGAAGTAGAGTCAGGCTCGAAGGTTACTGGCGGTGGGGACGTGATTGGTGAAGTCAAGGAGACGTCTCTCATTACCCAGAGAATTATGGTTCCTCCCAACCTTTCGGGCCGTATCTCGTCCATCGCGTCGGAGGGAGACTATGCCTTGACAGAGCCAGTTGCGGAACTGGAAACGGCTAACGGGCCGATGCCCCTGTTCATGATGCACACTTGGCCAGTGCGGATTGCGCGGCCCTTTGCGAGGAAGTTGCCTTCTGACACGCCATTGATAACGGGTCAGCGTATTATGGATTTCTTCTTTCCGATAGTTAAGGGGGGGACTGCTGCGATTCCAGGCGGGTTTGGAACTGGAAAGACTGTTAGTCAGCAGCAGCTTTCGAAATGGGCTGATGCAAAGGTCATTGTCTATGTCGGGTGCGGCGAGAGGGGCAACGAGATGGCGGAGGTTCTTGAAACATTTCCGAAGCTCACGGACCCTAGATCGGGAGAGCCTTTGATGAACCGGACGATCTTGGTAGCAAACACTTCTAACATGCCAATAGCGGCACGGGAAGCAAGCGTCTACACGGGCATCACGATCGCGGAATATTTTCGTGACATGGGCTATGATGTTGCTTTGATGGCTGATTCAACCAGCAGGTGGGCGGAAGCGTTGAGGGAAATTTCTGGTCGACTGGAGGAGATGCCTGGTGAAGAGGGATACCCTGCTTATCTCGCGTCCCGACTGGCAGAGTTCTATGAACGGGCAGGACGATTGGACGTTCAGGGATCGCCGAAAAGAATTGGCTCGATCTCGGTCATAGGAGCGGTCTCACCACCCGGGGCGGACTTCAGCGAGCCTGTTACGCAGAACACATTGCGAATAGTCAAAGTCTTCTGGGCGCTTGACAAGGACCTCGCAAGCAGAAGGCATTTTCCAGCGATCAACTGGTTGACAAGCTACTCGTTATACTTGGATAATCTGGACGAATGGTACAATAGAATAGGAAAGGACTGGGTCGAGCTTCGAAAGGAAGGGATGTATCTCTTGCAAAGGGATGAGGAGCTGAGGGAGATCGTTATGCTCGTAGGTCCCGATGCGCTTTCGGAAGGTCAAAGGGTCATCTTGGAAGCGGCGAAGATGATCAAGGAGGACTTTCTGATTCAATATGCATATCATCCGGTCGATAGTTACTGTGCTCCCGAGAAAGCATATCAGATGATCAAGATGATCATAAAATTCTACAAGCGGATGCAGAAGTCGGTGGACGAGAATATTCCGCTTCAAAAGGTCCTCGATCTGCCTGTTAAGACGGAGATTTCAAGAATGAGGCTCCAACCGTCTGAGAAATTCCAGCTGTACGCGACGGAGCTTTTCGCTAGAATAGATCACGAGTTTGACAATCTAGTCTTGATAGTGAGGAGGTAAGGTCAGAATGGCGCTTGCTGGACTAGAATATAGGACGATCCGGGAAATTTCTGGGCCACTATTGATAGTAGAATCTGTGAGAGGGGTCGGCTACGGAGAACTCGCGCGCATCAAGACTCCAACTGGGGAAGAGAGGAGAGGCCAGGTGCTGGAAGTAGGAGAAGGCATGGCCATTGTTCAGGTCTTTGAAGGAACCTCTGGACTAGATGTTTCGAAGACAACCGTCAGTTTCACTGGTGAAACGGTCAAGCTGCCCGTGTCATCGGACATGTTGGGAAGAATCTTCGACGGCAGCGGTCGACCCATCGACGGGGGACCACGGATTATTCCAGAAGATTATCTGGACGTTCACGGTTCACCGATCAACCCGTTCGCTAGGGAATATCCACGCGAGTTCATCCAGACTGGAGTCTCTGCGATTGACGGCATGAATACTCTTGTTAGGGGGCAGAAACTGCCGCTTTTCTCGGGAGCCGGGCTGCCGCATAATATGATCGCGGCGCAGATCGCCCGTCAGGCTCGGGTCAAGGGAACCGAGGAATCCTTCACCACTGTCTTTGCCGCTATGGGCATTACTGCTGATGAGGCTCGCTTCTTCCGGGAAGATTTTGAGAAGCAGGGAGCTTTCGATCATGTGACGATGTTCGTCAATCTTGCCGACGATCCTGCGATCGAGCGCATCTTGACTCCACGGCTTGCGTTGACTACTGCGGAATATTTTGCGGTGAGGCTTGGTATGCATGTGCTGGTCATATTGACGGATATGACAAATTATGCTGAGGCTTTGAGGGAGATAGCGGCGGCCCGGGAAGAGGTCCCTGGTCGGAGAGGGTATCCTGGATACATGTACACGGATCTGGCCTCGATATACGAACGAGCGGGTCGCCTTCACGGATCCAAAGGCACGATCACACAGATGCCCATACTGACAATGCCACATGATGACATGACGCATCCGATTCCGGACCTTACCGGCTACATTACTGAAGGGCAAATTTTCATCGATCGAGGCCTGCACCGAAAAGGGATCTATCCACCGATTGATCCTGCGCCATCGCTGTCGCGTCTGATGAAGGAGGGTATTGGTAAGGGCCGGACGAGAGAGGATCATCGAGAGGTTTCGGATCAGTTGTATTATGCTTACGCCGAAGGTCGGAGCTTCCGAGATCTTGTTGCGGTTGTCGGCGAGGAAGCACTGTCTGCCAGGGATAAGCTGTACCTCACCTTTGCTGAGAACTTCGAGCGGAGGTTCATCAGCCAAGGAGTCTATGAGAATCGGGACATAGATGCTACACTCGATCTTGGATGGGGTCTTCTGAGTGCGCTTCCGGAGACCGAGTTGAAGAGGATTGATCCGGAGACTATCAAGAAGTGGCATCCAAAATATCGCGATAAACTGATGACATCTGTCGTAGCTAACTAGTAGGGAGGCCTCTAGATGCCTGGCGAGATTATTAGTGGTGCTGCGCCGACTAGGATGCAGCTGATTGCTCTTAGGAAGAGGCATAGGATTGCGGAGAGGGGCGGCGATCTGTTGAGGGAGAAGTTGGATGCTTTGATGATCGAGTTCTTTCAGTTCGCTCGTGAGATCAGCGCTCTGAGGCAGCGAACTCAGGATATTCTTGCGCAGACCTATCGTAGGTTTGCAGAGGCTGAGATGCTGATGGGTTTCGAGCGTTTGACTGAGGCGAGCTTGACTGTTCAGGATAGGTTTGATGTGGAAGCGTCGACGAGAAATGTGATTGGTGTGTCTATTCCTCATGCTTCGGTGAAGGTTCGACCGTTGGAGGGTTATCCTTACAGTATGTTGGGGACCTCGTCGAAGTTGGATGAGGCTGTGGGTTTGATGTCTGAGGCTGTTAAGAATATGGTTGAGCTTTCTGCGGCGGAGGCTGCGATTCGTCGATTGGCGGAGGCGATTGCTGCTACGAAGAGGCGTGTGAATAGTTTGGAGTACATTGTTATTCCGCGGATTGAGAACACGATTCGTTATATCGAGATGTCGTTGCAGGAGAGGGAGCGTGAGGATTTCTTCCGTTTGAAGAGGATCAAGAAGCGGTTGGAGCAGGAGGAGGCCATGCAACCGGTGGCACCTTTGCTTACAGCGTAGTAGTCGTCTATTCCTGCTCGCCGGTGTG
>VBBH01000116.1 GCA_005888695.1 Candidatus Bathyarchaeota archaeon | reverse complement strand
CGCATGAGTATCTCGATATACCCGTAGATAGACCCCAATTAGAACCAGTAAGAGAACAGCGCTAACAGCGGAGCTGTACATACTGAGATCCATTAGTAAGGCCATTACTTCTTCACCCCCTGCTCAACCCTGACTTGTATTTGTCGCCATATCTCGTCAAAGATGAAGAGGTGAGCTTCCATTTCCGGCGATAGAAAGTAGAGCTTACCGTATCGTTCTCCGGCGGAAGATACGAGATGGTTCTTCTCAAGCGCTCTGATATGATGCTCCGCAACTCGATAGTGGACCTGGAGCGCCTCGGAGATCTTGTTGATATTGTAGGGCTCCCGACGCAACAGGTTGATGATCCGCCCACGGTTGGGTCCACCGCGGGACCCAGCCAGAACATACCATAGCAGGCGCTTCCAAGAAGTCTCAGAGCCGGGATACGAAACAGCCACGCCTGCGACACCCTAAGCGTTCGAAACCACCCTACGCATACCAAGAATAAGGCTTGGTCGCTTTAGAAGAATGTTCAGGATTAGGTCAGGATTACATGCAAGTGTTATCCTCACGAGGCTCTCAATCGTTTCGGATCGTACTCTCTGGAGCCGCAGTCAATTCAGAATTAGATGGCTGTCTCCGAACTCGTGCCATAGATATCGCTGCTCAACTGCTTCATCATACGCCTCCTTCACTCGATCAATCCCAGCGATCGCACTTAGCATGGCCAAGTGACTCGTCACGGGATCATGCAACCCAGTCAGAAGACCGTCCACAATATGCACACCAGCTCCCGGATGGACATAGAGGCTGGTGCTTCCGGCACAGGCTCTGACCCCGTTTCCGATCCAGGCTGTCTCTAGGGCTCGAACTACTGTGGTCCCAACAGCTATCACACGATTCCCACGAGCATGCGCAGCATTCACGGCGTTTGCAATAGCAGGCGAGACCCTGAACCATTCCGGATACAATGCTTGATGCTCCACGGTTTCATCCTCGATCTCAAGACTCGACACTCCAGTATGCAAAACGACCCCGGCAATCCCGATACCACGCCCGAGCAACGCATCCCGCAATCTAGCAGTGATCGGCCTAGCGGCACTCGGCATCTCCACACTCCCAGGAAATCTGGAGAACAAGGTCTGATACGTTTCGATAGGATAGGCTGGAGCGTAGCCGTAATGGATAGGCTCACCTATCCTCATCATCAATATGCTAGCTGGCTGAGCGAACCTGACGAGCCACAATCTTGGAATCCCTGGATAACGCATCAAAAGCTTGGCACTTGAACCGTCAACCATCAAATTCTCACCTTCCTCCAAAGCAATTGGACCTGGCTGTCCAGGGCTCCATCGCGGCTCTGTAACCCACAAGTATTCCGAAAATCTCGTCGAAAGATTCAATCGAATATTCCCAAATCTTCTCGACACTGCAGGCAGGCTCGCTGGAAGTGTCATGCTCTCGTTCACAACAAGCAAGTCCCCGGTACTCAACAAGTCCGGAAGCTTCCTGAACCTGTGATGACTATTCACTCCGTCAGGGGTTGAGACCATGAGGCGGACATCGTCGCGTGCAAGCCCGCGTAATTCTGGAGGGGAACTTGCAAAGAGATCGGTGGGACGCTCGAACAATAGTTCGTCACGTCTCATGCCGTGACCGGGACCTCCCATAATGTGCCCTGTGCACGATACCGCACTCCCGTGACGGATCGTGGGTCCTGATTGATCAGCCACGCCCAGAACGGTAAGCTAACCTCGGGCAGGGGACGGTCCGAGATATCCTCACCGGGGAAAGCATCCTGGTGCAACTGGGTTCGCATATCTCCCGGGTCCACGGAGACGACAAATACTCCAAGTGGCTTCAGCTCGGCAGCCAATGTTTTTGATAATAGATCCAGTGCTGCCTTGCTGGACCCATAGACTCCCCACCGCGGATAGCCCACCTGACTCGCATCACTCGTGACGTTCACAACCAATCCATGCGTCTGTCTTAATTGGGGAAGAGCTTGCTGAATCAGGGCTAATGGACTAACAAGATTTGTTTCTAGTGTTTGTCGGAATAATTCTAGTGACGCGTTGACCAGTTCGGGACGAGGGGTCTCGCCCAAGTCAGAAGCATTGTTGACTAGCAAAGAGACCCCTCCGATATTCAGTGTCTCTTCCAGTAGGCGTGTTCTATGAGTGGGATCATTGACGTCACCGGCGATCGCAACAACTTTCACATTGGCCTGTTCGGCGGACGCGGCTACCTCGTCAAGTTCTGATCTTGTTCGGGATGTGATTACTAGATCGTATCCTTGTCCCGCAAGGAAGATGGTTAGGACTCTTCCTAAGCCGCGTCCTGCGCCCGTGACGAGTGCGATATTGCTTGTCAGCCTGATTGTGGCCTCTTTTTCGGTGTGATCAAGAATCGGCAGACGTTGGCGCCGGCAACTACTCGATGAGTTGTTTCGACGTTCGCATCCAGGACTTTTTTGAACATTTCATTCTCGACCTGGCATGCTTCCCAGTAGTCCTCAGCGATGGCTATGATTGGACAATTGTGTTCGAGTATCTCGTACTTGCTGGGTCCGGCCTTCTTCTCCTCGGCCATGTACCCTTCCTGATCCCGGAGTACTGTCAACTGTTCGACTCGCCCTGCGAGACTGTCCGCGTCCACCTTCTCCTTGTAACCAACAAGGGTCTCGGTCTGTCTGCGACGCAAAGCTTCTTCCACGCCTTTCCGTCCGAGCTTCTCCTCGATGTATGCCAAGGCAGCGCATGTGACGCCAGCGTATGCGCGTGGAAAGAGTCCTGCTGCTTTGGGGGCGAGTTGTAGGCCGAGGCGTGGTCGACCTTTCGATCCTCTCAGGGTGATTCGTTGGACGAGTCCATGGTTCTCTAGTTCCCGGACGTGTTTGTGCACGGCCATCTTGGAAATGTGGAGATGTTCGGCAAGGCTTTGGAGATCTGTCTGACCTTCACGTTTGAGCATGAGTAGGATCTCTCGTTTTGTCGAGCCGTAAACAGACTGACCGATTATTGGCTGGGTTGGAGCCTCGCTGTCTGTCATCATGAGGGTTCTAGCGAGCCTAGCTTATTTCAACTTGTGGGTTTACAAAGTTTCGAAAACAACTGTTCCAGACTCGTAATCCGCGATAGCCTAGAGGACCATGGCAGATAACAGTCCACGGGACGTGTAGTAGAGACTCCTATCCCAAATATGGCATAACTTGGAGATTGCAATCCCTCGAATCTGTATCCGACCGTTCCATCGCCTCCCTTGGAGCAAGGAACGACGATAGGAATCATTGGTGCAAGAAAAAACGCTAGCCCAATGATCGAAATGATAGAAACAACAGAGCGCCGTTCCATCGTCTTGGACCTCCCTTAGCTAGGACATACGGTTGAGACGTTCAAGAGGTCGATTGTTTCTCTCTTGAGAAAGATACATTCTCAATCCGAGTCCGGTCATGAAGACTCCAACGAGAACTAATGGCAACTGGACGACCAATTGTTTCTGAAGAGCTGAGACGAAATTTCCATAGACGAACATGCTGACCATCAATGTGAGCAGGATAAGGAATCCTACAGAGTAGAGGATTCCACCCATGATCTCTCGTCCCTTGACCATGTACATTGGAATGGATAATCTAGCGCCTGCAAGTGTGAACAGCACACCCAGGAAGGCCAATAACAATCCCGGCCCGGATTCAAAGTATGCGTATGGCGTTGCTATGAACGCTAGGAATCCTACCAATGTCAATACTCCGCCGTAACGGGAAACGAAGGAGAGAACGGCTCCGGCGAGAATCCAGTAAAATGTCACCATGTATAATCCGCCGGGTTGAAGTGTGATCGCATAGATGCCGTTGAAGGTTAGCCAAGGCAATTGTAGCGACAATAATGTGAGACTGCCTCCGATGATGTTGTAGAGGACACGGGAGCTTATGGGAGGAGTCTGGATGATGAGGTTGACTTCTTCATTCAAAGAATAGTTCTCCAGTGACTGCTCTTCTTCTCGCCCATCGCCGGACCAGAACTGAGAATGCCAGTGAAGGGAGAAGGATGAGGAAGAGAATAGCTAGGATTGAGATGCTTGGGAAGGGGTTGATGGTTGAAGCGGCGGGTCCAGCGACGATAGGGCTTTTCTCGGCTAGGATGTAACCCTGGCCGTTGCAGTTTGAGCAGGTGTTCGTTGTTGGCGAATAGTCTGGTCCCGGGAACAAGGCGGCAGGCAACAGTATCAGGATCAAGCCGCAGAGTATTCCCAGTGAAAGTCGCAGCATGATTCTTCGCGAGTTCCTCAAGGATTAACCTCCTGTCTGGCTCCCGTCGATCTTTCTCCTTGACGATAATAATGGACGTCCAAGAGGATAATCCCATGTGTTAGAACGGTTTGTCCAGTGATCAGAACGGTCTCATCCTCCAAACCCGAAAGGTCTCATTCCAGGATACGACTACTGCGGCAATGCCTAAGACGAACGCCATGATATTGTGAGCAGAGAAGTTCGGGGCAAAGACGATCGGATAGAGGACGAGCATGACGGTGAACATTGTCGAGTAAAAGAGAAAGCGAGGCAATTGGAAGCCCATGACCCCTACAAAGTTTTGTAGGATTCCAACCTTCACCTGGTTGACCAGGTTATATTCGCCGGTTCCATCCTTCTCCAATAGACCTAGACCCTTCAATTTTTCGAGATGATGTGAGGCGACGGACGGGCTGCTCAGCCCCATGGCCCTCTGGATTGACCGGACGCCAATGCTCTCATTCTTGTCGAGACCGAGAATGTGCCAGTAGATTCGGAGAGTCATCCCTTTGAGCTCCGACTCGATGATTCGTTCCTTCTGTTTTTCCTCCTGCAATAGAAATCAGCCTAGAGACTACTGGGTGTGTCGTTCAATTCAATCTTGCCCTTTTCACAGGAGCGATAGAAAACTCGTCAGGCTTTCTGAGACGTTCAAGTTATGGATCGAGCGTGAAACTAGGCTGTTCTGAAGACTGGACAGGAATGTTCGACGTACTGGACATCATGTCCTAATCAGTGGGATTAAGCTCGCCGTCCAACATACTATGGGGATATCGAGGCGAGAATTTTGATGCGTCCAGCTGCGAGAATGGGACTCCTTATCGTTTTGACTATTGGCGGGATTCTTCCGGTGGCAACGTTTCTCACGGTTCCTTCGGCTCATGGGATGGTCAGGTTCAACTCTTACCTAGAGTTGCAAAGATTCCTGTTGCTAGAGAGTAGCTGTCGTTATGATTACGGCACCAGTTCGGGCTGGGTTCTCCCGGAAACATCCAGAGCCTTGCCCGCTGCACTTTCCACTGGTTACGCAGCGAGCAGTGCAGATTCTGCGCCTGTGAATGCTGTCCCCTCCCATTCGGAAACCAACAACCAGGTTTCTGGGGTCGACGAGCTTGACACTGTCAAATCGGATGGACAATACATCTACACTGTGACGAACAATACGGTTGCAATTGTGGACGCTTATCCGGTGAATAATGCCCAACTGGTTTCAAGAATATCGGTGGGAAACCAGTCTATTGACGGGATCTTTGTGAGCGGTAGGCGGTTGTCTATTGTGACTGAGGCGCCGAGAAACTTCTACTATGGATACGCCAGCTGTGGAGGACCTTTGATTTTCGCGCCATCATCTCAAGCCGGGATGGTTCCTCAATGCATGGGCTGCTACAATCGTTGGGTGCCGGAACAGAACACTTCGGTGATCGTCTACGATCTCACCAACCATTCCGGTCCAACGTTGCAGACAACGCTTACAGTCAACGGGACATTTGTTGGGTCTCGTCGCATCGGCGACATGGTGTATCTAGTATCTAGTGGGCCTGCAAGATACAATGATACCTTGCCGGCGATGGTTCTCAACGGCCAAAGGACTGAGATCCCGGTCACGCAAATCTATCACTCGGATGTCGGTGACAAGGCGTTCAGTTACACGACTGTCGTCGCGCTGAACATGATCCAGGATAATGCTAGTCCAATAGTGCAGTCGTATCTTCTCGGGACGAGCAGCACAATCTATGTTTCTCTGACGAATATTTTCCTGACACAGCCTGTGTGGGACGGTAGCGGCGAGACGGTGATCCATCGGGTCAGCGTAATGGACTCCAAGATCAACTATGAAGCAAGTGGAGTGGTTCCGGGCCATGTGTTGAACCAGTTTTCAATGGACGAGGACAACGGCCACTTCCGAGTGGTCACCTCGAACAATGGCTTCAGCGTCAGTATGGCAACAAGCGTGTACGTCTTGGACATGTCGATGAAGATCATCGGTGCATTGGATGGCATATCGCCGGGCGAGACCTTCCATGCGGCTCGGTTCATGGGTGACGGAGCTTACCTAGTGACTTTCAAGAGAACGGATCCATTGTTCGTGATCGATCTCAAAGATCCTGCCAAGCCTACTCTATTAGGCCAATTGAACGTGACGGGCGTCTCGGATTATCTGCAACCCTATGATGGTTCTCATCTTATCGGGATCGGGAAGTCAGCTCAGAACGTGGCATGGGAGAACGCCGCGCTCTTCATGGGCTTGAAGATCTCTTTGTTCGACGTCACTGATCCCCATAGGCCCACAGATCTCAGCGACTTTACAATCGGCGAGAGGGGAACAAATTCTCCTGCTCTGACAGATCAGAAGGCGGTCTTGTTCGAGAAATCTCTCAATCTCTTGGTGATTCCGATCGAAGTGTGGGGACAACCGCCCGCTAGTGTACCCTACGAAGGATACTATCCCTATTCCCAGGCCATTTCCGAAGGGGCCTACGTGTTTCATGTTAGTCCCGAACATGGAATCGTCCTCATAGGTGCGATCAGTCATTTTCCAAATGAGGTCCCCGTTGACCAAGCAGTGTCTGCGTACTACGTGATGAGGTCCTTATACATTGGAAATGTTCTGTACACGATCTCCGGCGCCGTGGTCAAAATGAACAGTCTGGTAGACTTATCGCCGCTCGGCTCTGTCGACCTCGCATAGCCTCGTGCCATTCGAGCAAACCTTGATTCTATTTTCGATTCTCCGGGACGCATGTTTTGTGTGGAATTTGTGAATGATTCTGGCGATCCGTTAAGAATCCAAAACCGTGCCAGTCTAGTCTCGTATGGGCACTACTGCAACAACGAGTAGGATGGCGAACTGGTCCGTCCGCAAGATATTGACCGTAACCACGATCCTATCGATAATTGTCGGCGGCCTAGCTGGACTCGGGGCTGGGACGCTGGCACCTCAACTTGCCAGTACGTCATCTCAGACTAGGGAGATCTATCTATTCCCGGTCGAGTTGCCTTTCAACGACACGGTAGCAGGGATTCCACACTACGTGTTCAACCCGAGCATGATAGTTGTGAACAAGGGTGATACGGTTCTGATTCACTTCTACCAACCTACGGACGAGAGTCACAGTTTCACTATCGTGGCTCCGTACTCGAAGGACGTTACTCTACCGGTCGCTGCACTGACAAACATTCCAAAGACGGATATCAGCTTCGTCGCTGGAACTGCGGGATTCTTCGTATATCATTGCAAGTTCCATCCTCCAACCATGACCGGCACGTTACAAGTAATCGGTTAGCACCCAAAGACAGTCTGGTGTTTAGGCCAGCA
>VBBH01000115.1 GCA_005888695.1 Candidatus Bathyarchaeota archaeon | reverse complement strand
CTTCGATCAGCAGCAGGAGTGTCGCCGTGGCGTACTTCGACAGTGAAGCCGAGCTTTCCGGACCAGAATTGTAATCTTTTCAGCATGTCGCGGTTCAGAGCCCGCAACGGAGTGATGTAGACAAGACTGATACCTTGACGGTCCCTGTCCTGGATCATTCGGTCGATGAGTGGAAGGAGTGCTGCCTCCGTCTTCCCGGACCCTGTCGGAGCAATCACCAAAACGTTCTCGCCATGATAGATCGCTGGTATCGCTTCTGCATGTATTATCAAGTGGGAGATAAACCCCCTAGGTGACGAAAACTATTCTTCGCGTCGGAACTGGAAGAGGGGGGACTACTTCTGGGATATCTTCAGGAGCAATTCCTTGTACTGTGCCGGTTTCATCAGGATGGTCAGGTCTTTCTGGAGGTTGGCTGGTTGGATGATAGTTATCCAGCCTTCTCCATACGGGTTCTTGTTGACAAGCTCCGGTGCATCTGACAAGCCACTGTTGATCTCAAGGACTCGACCCGAGATGGGACTGTAAACGTCCGCCACAGCCTTGACCGATTCAACTGTGCCTAGGCTTTGCATGTTGGCCACGTCGGAGCCGACTTTGGGGAGTTCCACGTACACGACCTCGTGCAACGATTTCTGAGCATAGTCAGTAACCCCTACGCGGCATTTCCCAGCCTCAATTCTGACCCATTCGTGCTCTTTCGTGTAATAGAGGTCTTCAGGAACCGCATAGTCCGCTTTCAATCCTAAATTCTTGCTCCAGTCCCGGTTGTCGTCTGAGACTCCTTTTCCGGTATAAAGGCTGTAGTTGTCATTGGAGGGCGGTTTTATGCCGCGATCTCCTTCTTGGTATGGGTTATCTCTTTGAGAACGGAGGGGATCTGCGACCAAGTCCGCACTTTGAAAACGCGGGGCATGTCAATCACGTGCATGTTCCAAGGTCTTTGGTAGAGAATGCCAAAGGCGCCTGGAGTAGGCGGGATCATTGGCATCAGCTCTGGGGCATCGTCAATATACACATCATATCCGAGTGCTATCTTGTAGCGCCATCCGGGCACCCGTACGAAACGATTGTATTTGATCCCCTGATTCGTCAGCCATTGCTTCACTGCCGGCACGGTTCTCTGGGTCCGACCAGTCACGATGTCTAAGATTCCGTAGCGTTCTGCACGTTGGACCTTAACTGCAAGGTCCGGCTCGGTTGGAGGAATGTCAATCCAATTCTCCCATGTCCCTTCGAGTATCCGGTAGAACTCGTCCTTGCTGATTCCGAACTTGATCCAAGATGCCCAGCTATCGATATCTTTCAATTTGAAGCGTGTGCCGTGTAGTTTGTTGAATGTTTTGATCCATGCTTCCATCGTCTCTGCAAGAACGCCATCAACATCGACCGCCACTCTCAATTTTTCAGGTTTTGGCAAAAGAAGTCTTTGGCCTTCTTTCGCGGCGGATGACATGATTCTTTAAGCTTGGTAGTTTGCGGGGAGCGTTGAGGATCTTGTGATGAAGAATGAGGAAGCGGAGGTTGTTATGCGTTCCATTGAAACTCTGACATCTGTTAGGAGTTTCAAGCCAGATTCTATGCCCAAGGAGACACTCGATCGGATTCTTCGAGCGGCGAGTATGGCGGCTTCGGGTAGTAACGCTCAGCCATGGGAGTTTGTCGTTGTTCAGGACAGGCATGTGAAAGCTCGGTTGAAAGAGCCGATGTTGAAGAAATGGTTGGAACGTATTGGTGGAGGAACTGGGATGAGCCAGCGGATGAAAGAAACGTATGATGAGGCAACAGAGATGTTGAGGAACAGTGAGAAAGTTCCGGCCTTAGTCTATTGTTGTCTTGATCTAAACCGCATTGGCCGGGGGGAAGAAGTCCGTTATGCGAGCATCTATCCGGCTGTCCAGAATCTGATGCTGGCTGCTCACGCCTTCGGTCTGGGTACCTGTCTTACGATTCACGGGTCGACACCGACGCGAGGAGAGCCTGAAGTCAAGAAGATTCTCGGAATCCCAGAAAACATCAAGATCGCTTGCCTCGTGTACATGGGCTATCCATCGCACAGGTATGGTCGTCCGAGAAGGAGACCGATTGAGGACCATGTTCGCTATGAGAAATGGGATTGGGTTGCCTGATTATACTTAATTGCCGGAAAAAGGTAGCTATTTACTATCGAAAGGCGGCGTGCGATGAGGTCGGACTATGAACTAGTATTGCAAGGCGCGTACCTAAACCGTTAGAATTATCAGTACGGGAGCTTGCCAAAGCCAGTCTAAGCACGTTTCAGCATTTGGAGGAAATTGCTCCGTTTTGCAATATTATTGCGGCACGAACAGCTTTAGTGCGAAGCATAACCCGTTCATCCTTCCCGGATCGACAACCCATTATGCGAGAGACCGGGACTACGACATCCAGCACGTCCGCCTAGATCTGGTAGTTGACCCTGAGAAGAAGCGGCTGGATGGAACCGCTCACCTTACTCTGAAGCCTATAACGGAAAACGTCACTCGCTTGGAGTTTGACGCTGTCGAGCTCGAAGTCAAGGAGGTAAAACTCTCCGACAACAAGAATGGTTCGGGCAGTCGCAAGGTGAATTATGAGAATACTGGACGGAAGATCATAGTCTACCTAGATAGAGCGCTGAAGACGGCTGACAATGTAACTGTCAGTATTCGGTACTCGGGTCAGCCGAGGAGAGGATTGTACTTTGTCGGACCCGACAAGGCCTTCCCGAAGAAGCCCTACCAAGTTTGGACACAGGGAGAGGACGAAGACAATCGATACTGGTTTCCGAGCTACGACTATCCCAACGACCGAACAACGAGCGAAGTAATCGTGACGGTTCCGGAGAAGTACATGGCCGTCTCCAATGGTGCATTGGTTGAGACGAAGGACGACAAGGCTAGGGGATTGAAGGTATTCCATTGGAAGCAGGACATACCACACGTAAACTATCTAGTCAGTCTTGTCGTGGGCGAATATTCTGTTTCAAAGGAGAGTGTTGACGGGGTCGAGCTTCAGTACTACTTGCCCAAGGGCAGGGAGGAGGAAGGTAAGCGAAGTTTCGAAAAGACTGGACAAATGATCCGGTTCTTCAGCGAATACTTCGGCGTCAAATACCCGTATCCAAAATATGCGCAGGTCGTTGTTTCAGATTTCATCTTTGGCGGCATGGAGAACATCACTGCCACAACTTTGACTGATACTACGCTTCACGACAAGCGAGCACATCTGGACTTCACCAGTGACGATCTAGTGGCTCATGAGCTGGCGCATCAATGGTGGGGCGATCTGATCACGTGTCGTGATTGGTCGCATGCATGGCTCAATGAGGGGTTTGCAACCTATTCGGAAGTACTGTTCAAGGAACATGATCTCGGACGAGACGAGGCCGCCTATTATCAGATGCACGATCTCGAGTTGTACTTGGAGGAGGATAAGGAAAGGTACCGTCGCCCTATCGTTAGCAAGACGTACATGAATCCGGGAGAACTGTTCGACCGTCACTTGTACGAGAAGGGAGGGCTTGTCCTGCATGCTCTCCGCAACTATCTTGGAGATGAGAACTTTCAGAAGGGATTGAAGCATTACGCGGAAAAGTATCGGGAGAAGGTTGTTGAAACAAACGATTTCCGCCGGACACTAGAGGATGTGACGGGTCGTGATCTGGAAGGATTCTTCGATCAATGGGTCTATCACAGTGGCCTGCCAGAGTTCAAGGTCACCTATGATTGGGATGATAATGCAATGATAGCCAAGCTGACCGTGTCACAGACCCAATCAGCAGAGCTAGAGACACCTTCGGTCTTCCAAACACCAGTTGACATTTCCTTCACGATGGCGAAGGGAGTAGTTACGAAGAGAGTCACGATTACTCAACGAGACCAAGTCTTCTTCTTCTCACTTCCTGAAAAGCCCCGTGATGTAGAGTTCGATCCTGGGAATTGGATTCCAAAGGATCTGGATTTTGACAAGCCGAAGACTATGCTATTGTTCCAGTTGCAGGGGGACAAGAACATGGTTGGCCGTGCCCGGGCAGCTCAGAGATTGTCGAAATATCCTACCGAGGACGTTGTCAGTTCTCTGAAAGACGCGATCCTCAAGGATCCGTTCTGGGGTGTACAAGCAGAAGCAGCGAAGTCACTTGGAACTATCAGGACGAATGTGGCTCTGCGTGCTTTGATTGCGGGTCTGAAGACAAAGCATCCTAAGGCGAGAAGAGCTGTTGTCAAGGCGTTGGGCGAGTTCAGGGATGAAGAAGCGGCCAAGGAATTGATCGAAATAGTCCAAGACACTGATCCGAGCTATTACGTTGAAGCAGAAGCTTCCCGAAGTCTTGGGAAGACTCGTTCTGCCAAGGCCTTCGAAGTCTTGAAGGCTGCCTTGAGAAAAGACTCGTTCAATGAAGTCATCAGATCTGGAGTATTCGATGGATACGCCGAATTGAAGAATCCAAACGCGATACCAATCGTCACAGAATGGACACGATATGGAAAGCCCAATCTCGCGCGAGAGGCGGCGGTAAGAGCGCTTGCGAAACTCGGGGATGGCCGATCGGAGGTGGGTGACATCCTTACTAGTTTGTTGGACGATCAATGGTTCAAGGTTCGACTGGAGGCAGCGGTGGGACTTGGGAATCTGTTGGATTCGAAGGCTCTTCCTGCTCTTGAACAGCTTGTCTCAAAGGAGCTGGATGGTCGAGTAAAGAGGAGAGCTCGCGAGTCGATTAGGAAGATTCAGATGGGAAGAGAGGCAACGGACGAGTTCAGACAGATGCGCGAGGATATTGACAAATTGCGGGACGAGAATAGGCTGTTGAAGGAACGTTTAGATCGGCTAGAGTCCGTCCCACCAAAGAGATAGACAGAGTTCATTTCTGACATACGCTAGTTTATCCAAACACCTAGAGGGGGAGATCAGCGTTTGCAATCACTAGGTAGACTGAACATCCTGTCCTCTGTCGCTCGTCTCCAACGAGACCTAAGATTTCTCTTCCTCGCACTCTTTCTCTGGACGTTTGGTCTTGGACTCTACAACTATGTTTGGCCAGTCTACCTAAGACAACTTGGCGCTAGCCCTGACAATATTGGTCTGGCCTTTTCCGTGGGTTACGTGGCCTTCGCCGCTTCAATGATACCTGGCGCAATACTCTCGAACAGGTACGACCTGCGGAGGGTACTGATCGCAAGCTGGGCCTTCTCGATCCCAACTCCGATCATCTATCTTATTGCGACCTCGTGGCAGGAGGCCACGATCGGACTTGTTCTGCTCCAACTGACGTCCTTTGGAATTCCAGCCTTCAACGCGTTCATCGTGGCCAACTCTGAACCGGAGAGAAGATCGTCAGCCTTCGGCGCCACATCCTCTGCAGCGCCTCTTGGCATGGTCCTATCACCACTCCTAGGAAGTCTAATGCTTCAATGGACAGGTCTAAACGGAATCTTTCTCCTCTCTTTCGGCCTCTTCTCCATCTCTACAATCGTATTGCTTCCCATCAGGAAATATCCCGGGAAGAAAGAGGATTTCAGGATTCGACTGGAAAGACCCAGATCACGAGGAGAAGTATTCTTACTTGGATTCATCACCACTTCCGCCTTCGCGTTTAGTCTCGTCTCCTCATTCCTTCCACTCTATTATCAGGACAGTTTCCTGCTCAAACCAGCTATCATCCAGTTGATGGGCGCAGTACAATCCGCAGGAGCAGCAATCTTCGCGGTAGTAATTGGTAGGAGAGCGGAAGCTCATGGTCGACGAAATGCGATGGCTACGGGAGTATTGCTAGCCGCCATCGGACTCTTCGGAGTTGTAGGAGGAGGATCGGTTCTGCTCGCCGTCCCAATGATCTTCCTATTCGGTGCAGCCCGTGCCCCGACCTACGTTGCTTACTCTTTACTCTCCAAGAGACGACCG
This sequence comes from Candidatus Bathyarchaeota archaeon, assembly GCA_005888695.1. The sequence continues at coordinate 782 of VBBH01000115.1, read as the reverse complement.
GGTGCCTCCCGTGCTGGCACATTCGGCTTCTTTCTGACGATGGAGAGCGTGGGATTGATCATAGGCTCCTATCTTGGAGGATTGATCTATGGAGTGTCTCCTGTGAGATTGATCGTGTCTGGGGCAATCATATTCATTCTTCTTGCGATATTCTCATGGGTTAGGCTGGAATCATTGGACGAATCATCTGGCGAAACCTCAAAACCGCTTGATCCAATCTAACGGGACACGGTAATCTAGCCTTGGAGAATGACCTAGCGCGAGACTATGTTCGCCTCATGCACTTTCCCCTTCCGTTGTGCATGATATCTTTCGCAACCCTTGGGGCCTTGCTGGCACCTATCGTTCATGTGGACCGACTCTTGTGGACGTATCTGATCGTTTTCAGCAGTCTTTGCCTCGCCTCGTACTGTTTCGACGAGCTCAAGGGACATCCGTTGCACACGCGTATTCCTGACAGACAGTTGAAAATTCTTGGCTGGGCTGGTCTAGTCTTCAGCCTCGCTGGTGGAGTCTATCTCGCTCTAGAGATCAACCTTGCATTATTGCTCTGGATCCCGCCATCAGTATTTGTCATATTGGCGTACAATAAGGAACTCTTCAGGGGCCGATTCCATAACGGTCCAGTATTCTCGATCGGCTGGGGCGGCATCCCGACGCTAGGTAGCTACTATCTACAGACGATCAATCTCTCCTTGACTGTCTTGTTGGCGGCTGCTGGAACAATCGTATTCAGCCTAGCAATCTGGACACTCAATCATGAATTTCGATCCGATCTGGAG
>VBBH01000114.1 GCA_005888695.1 Candidatus Bathyarchaeota archaeon | reverse complement strand
ATGGGAGACCTCGCTGGCGTCTCAGTGCTATCGACCGATGACGTCTTGGCTGTCGAGCCGGAGAAGCGTCTATCTAGGTGCCGGTTGAAAGGAGCGCCGAGCGTTCCAGTATCAGGCGCTTGACTAGGCTGTTAACGCTCTCTGATGGAAGCCGGGCCGCAGCCAACTCCTCTGGGGAAATCCCAAATGACCTGCAGAGTTCTTTGATTTTCTTTCCTGACACTATTTCGATGACCGCGTCGGACCTCTTTCCCTCAAATACGGACTGCACACGCGCGTTCGCCTCATCTTCGTTGGGAGATTGTCTTGAGAGGATTGTGATCACGACTTCCCTTGTGTGCGGAGTTACGCCTAGTCTTTCAATTGCCTTGGAGATTTGCCTCTGCCCGGACGTGAAAAGCAGCGTCTCCATCGCGACGCTCTTTGATCTTCCACGTCCTTGCCTAACTGCTCGGACAGCGTTTTCGGCTGCAAAGGAAAGGTGTTCGAGTCCGGCTATTCGGTCTGCCCGCATCATCTGAATTTCCGAGTCTACAAATTTGCGTCTCAACTCTTCTAGGGCTACGTCAGGGCTAGGAATAATGGCATTCGTGAAACCTAAAACGCTGAGGATGAATCCGTCTAGCTTGCTTTCTATCATGGGTCGGCTATCGATAGCAGTCGTCTGACTAGCTTCGGCCGGAGTCCGCTTCCTTTGAGCTCCTCTACGATCTTTCTAGTCAGATGCGAATCGCTCGTTCCTAGCTTCTTGGAGAGTAGTCGAAGGGTTTCCAACCTTTCCCATGGAAAGATGATCCAACTAGACGTTTTCTTCGCAAAGTAGTCCGGGATATAGATGCTGTGGGGCTTATAGTAGATCGTGCAAACCCTCACCTCATCAGTCCTCTTATGCCGGAGATGGTTCCGCACCGCTCTGAGGCTTAGCCCTGAGTCAGCGACATCATCTACGATCAGGACTTTCCGGTTCCGGACGTCTGCGGTGACTTGTTGGGTTATCCTCGGTCTCTTGGATCGCACTCCAATGTCCTTGTAGAATTCCACCTTCATGTTTGCAAGGTTTGGATTGCTGAGTAGATCACTCATGATGCGGGCCGGAGGCCATCCACCGCGAGAGACTCCGACGATAACGTCGGGTTTGAATCCCGATTCCTTGACCTTTCTGCCTAGGCCTAGCATTAGATCGTAGATCTCATCCCAAGAAGGAGCGACGTACTTGGGCTCAGGCAATTTACTCGCTTTTGCGCGTAATTCATGGATATTCGCTTAAGCCTTTGGAGGAATTCAACAGTTGAAGCTCCGCTCTTCTTTGGCTCCTGTTTTGCTCAGTGGAGATGCATCTCTTCATAGGGGTTTTGAGGCTCCTCGGTGCAGGTCAGTCCACATCATAGCAATCTATCATGTGGCCGCCTTCTAGAAAAAGGCTAATGCTGCCCCGGCGAATAGTTGCGGAAGAATTCTCCGTGAGAGTGATCTAGTTGGACCACTTGGACATTGACAGTATCGGTATTAGAGTGTCTGTATTGACGATGTCGGGTATTCCCTTAATGCGGTCCAGCATGAACCAGTAAATGCTCTGTGGGTCTGGCTCTAGAAAGTGCCGAGGAACATCGACAACTGCGACGATATCGTGTTGGCCCGGAATAATGTGTACCTCTTTGACTTCCTCCATTTGCCAAAGTGCATCGGCAACTTGCGACTCCTTCCCGAGGGACGTGGAAAGGTAGATGAAAGCTCTGACGTGCCGTTTCATCCTATCTTTAGGATCATAGTGCCCCATGGATCTGGTATCTCTCTTAGAAGCAGCCTCGGTATGATCCTTTATTACACTTTTCTCGATCCATCATGGTCCAATCCTGTTCTGGATTGAAGGAACGACATTGACGACTCCGCAGAATTGTGGCCTTGTGTGATGTTATAGCTAGTCGTTTGGCACTCTCGACTTTTCTGGTTTCTTGAAGTTCCATTCCTCTAGATCTGAGCGTATTTTTGAGATCCATTCTGTGGCAAGTGGGTCCGGGATCGTCAACAGGAGACGTCCGATATGTTTGCATAATTGCCTGGTCTCGATTGATCTCTCCCAGTCTCCACAGTCATGCAAAATGGTCCTCGATCTCATCTCCATTGTGATAGTATAGTCTCGAACTTTTGCCTGTATGGTGCTGGAATCGGCTCGTTTGATCTTGACTTCGTCGTCACCTATCGACATTGCTCTTTCAACTCTAGGGCCCCCCATGAGATCCGTTAGTTGATCGAGTATCTTGGCCTTTGGCCCGCTTGGGTCTAGCCATTTTCCGAGTCCCGCCGTCGCGGAGGGCTTCTTGCCTAGGTGCGTCTCTGCCCTGTCCAGTGCCTCCTGTTGTTCCTGAGTTAGTTTGCCAAGCATTCGTAGGACCTTGAGAGCATTTTCGACGGCGTAGCCGTGAAAGTGGTTGTTGAAGTAACCGTACATGGTCTTCGTGGAAGATTGTATCTCCTCAATCTTAGGCATCCAGTCCTCAAGTTCCTTGTCCGCGTAATGATAATCGTACCAGGGATTTCGACCGTGGCCGTGCCATCGCAGATAGGCAAAGTCTGCAGTTACATGGATATCGGGTGGAAGCAATGGTTCGTCTACGATAGTGTATGCGACGCCGTAGCGTGAGAGGATCTTCCATGTTTGGGGTTGTAGCCAGGATTTGTGTCGGAACTCGATCGCATACTTGTATCCGTGTGGTAATAGTGCGAGGAATTGATCAAGATGTTCAACGTCGTACTTGTAGGATGGGGGGAGTTGGACAAGTAGACAAGCGAGTTTGCCGCTGTTGTTCAAAGGCATCATCAATTCCGCGAATTTGTCCATCTCATTCTCAATATCGCGGCCTAACTGTTTGAGCAGGTCATGCGTCACGGTCTTCGGTAGCTTTGCTGCAAACGCGAAATCTTTGGGGGAGTATCTTTCCCATCCTTGGACGACGCCTGGCTGGGGCATGGCGTAGAATGTCGAGTCTACTTCAGCCGTGGGGAAAACTCGGGTGTAATGTTTCAGCTTGCTCTCAGTCGAGGTGGGGTAGAAGACCCCGACCCATTCTTGATATGACCAACCGGAAGTCCCAAGGAGCACTCGTCCCATTTTCATCCTCCACTCTAAGCTTAGATTAGGCGAACTCCTATCATAATGTGAATGTTTCGAACAGCCCTGGATTGAGTGCAGGAATCATATGGGTCTTTTACGAATAGGAGCTGGCGGATGGGCCTACTTCCTCATTCCACATGAGGGTAGCCTTCGAGCATATTCGAAAGGCTTCGACTTTGTCGAAGTGAACAATACCTATTACGTATTCGAGAACCTGCGGACGTTGCTTGGTTGGAAACGGATCGTTCCAACTAGGTTTGAGTTCTCGGTGCGATGTAATAGGAAGCTTGTGGACCACTATTGTGGGAACAAACTTGTTGACGATGAGAAGAGGGAGATGTTCCTAGAATCTGTCCAGCGAACTTGCAAGATCCTCGAAGCAACCGTCTTAACTGTCCTTCTGCACGATTCTGGAGTACGCACAGTCTCAGGTCTTGAGAGATTCTTCTCTGATTTTCATTCCAAAGCGACGAGGGTTGCAGTCGAGGTTAGAGGCTCAGCTCCAACCAGAGAGCTCCTGGAGATCCTCGAAAGGAATGATGCTATCCATTGCGTGGACATTTCTCGCGACGAGGAGCCAATGGTAGAATCTGGGATTCTTTACACGCGCTTGTTTGGGAAGGGTGAGGAAAACATTTACGAGTTTGATGACCATGAGCTAAAACAGATAGCGGAAAAGGCCTCTAATCCACGCTTCGAGAAGAGTATACTGGCATTTCACGGTGTCAGAATGTACCGTGACGCTGCGCGACTGAAAACCTTCCTCGCCACCGGCAAGTTCCAGAAACTGTCAAACTACACGGGTTTGGACGCACTCGAGAAGGTCCTGAAAGAAGACGCTACGTTTCCCTTGACCAAGTCAGAGCTCCTGAATAGTCAAGGCTGGAAACTGTTCGATCAGACGAATGATCGCAGAACCAGAGCCGAAGAGTTTCTCGAGAAATTGCCTGAGACGACTTATCTGAGCGCTAGAATGGTCAGAGATAGACTGGAACGAATGATCAACCAATCCTCCAGTCCATCGTGATAGGGGCGAACAGGAATCATGAAGGCCTGAACGCCTTAACTTTCTTCATGCCCCTGACAGCACACATTGCCAAATACGGCCGTTTTGAGCCCTGATTGCCAAAATACGCACATGTTTTCTGGCCCCCGATGTCCTCCTCGTAAATTTCCGCTACGTTTAAATGAATAATACCATTTCCGCGAAATGCGAGAATTGCATTTTGAACGATTTGAGGCAGATCTCGCCCATTTTGAGGCGCCTGAGAAAATATAATTGTAAAAATAGGGGTGGGTAGTACGTCGAAGTTCAGGACGTGAAAGACACTTTCCTAGTACTTTCATCGACGCGTACTCGATAATCTCTCGGGTGTGAGAGTGCTTTAGCGAGGTCGTGAAGTGTCTGATTTACCGTATTTCTTCTCTTAGCGTAATAATTACCGTGTCAATAGTCTGCCTATTACGAATCTTTCTCCTTTCGAGATCTGAGGTTAGCGATTCATAGAGTTGCTTCTCCATCTTTCCGGATCTGTACTGGTTCCTCAAGTCAGCGATATTGACTCGGACCGCTTGTAGGTCTGCCTCTGCTCGCTCAACCCTTCGCACCATATCTTGGTACCTTGCGCCCGAACCGGAGAGTTGACCTTTGACAGGTCCCAGAGACCTCTCAATCTCCGCCATCCGGATATCCGCAAGGCGTCGCCTTCTCTTGTACTCGTGCCTATTCACCGCCCCCCGGCTCAGATCCTCTTCCATACGATCCGCTTCCTGTCTCAAGGTAGACTTTTCATCGTTCAAGTCAATATACTTCCGCATAGTGTCCGACGGACCTCCGCCAACAAGAACCGTTCCCGCACTAGGCTGGAAGACAAGGACCGCGAAAACCACGGCCAACTCCAACAGAATCGTCCACGCCAAAGGCGGCAAGCTCGCCCAAAACGGACTCAATCCATAGTTCATCGACAACGAGAGATTGGACAAAGGTGTCACAGGCGACACTTGAAAGAGAATCTGATTTCCTGATACGGTATAAGGAACAGCACTCGTGAGAGAGTTGAGCCTAAATCCGCTCGGCGTCATGATCTTCGTACGCAAAACTGGCTGATAGAACTGGACATTA
>VBBH01000025.1 GCA_005888695.1 Candidatus Bathyarchaeota archaeon | reverse complement strand
CCAGAATATGTTCGCCCATAGCAGGAATCCGCCCTGTGGTAATGAGAAGTATTGAGTCCCGAGATTTCTGTCCGCGAACAGGATTAGGGCACCTGCGAGGAGTGATGGGAAAGCATACAGCATCATGAATACCGTGATGAGGACTGTCCAAGAGAACAAAGGCATGAACTTCAGTTTCATTCCCGGAGCCCTCATCTTGAGAATTGTTACGATAAAATTCACCGAACTCATCGTAATCGATGTGACCATCAAAACGAGTCCGATTGCACCAAGGTCAAATCCCCCCAACGCTGTGCAAAGAGTTCCTCCGCATCCCCTGTCCGTTAAAGGCGCATAAAGCGTCCAGCCAGTATTTGGTGCCCCTATCAGGAAACTGAGTCCCATTGCTATTCCGCTGAAGAAGTAGAACCAATAGCTCATCGAGTTCAGTCTCGGAAATGCAAGGTCCCGTGCTCCAATTTGGAGTGGGATGAAGTAGTTGGCGAAGGCAAAAGCGAAGGGCGAAAGGAACCAGAGAATCATCAGCAGGCCGTGAGTGGTCACGAGTTGGGTGTACTGTGACTGGGTTACAATACTGTTGCTCGTGCCTCTCGGCACCGCGAGTTGTGTCCGGATGAAAAGCGCCATGACACCTGCGGTGACGAAAAATATCAGGGACGTTACAAGGTAGAGAATTCCCACGTCTTTGTGGTTTGTTGTAGTTAGCCATCTCTTCCATGCGGGAGAGGTCGCTGACGCTTCGTGCATTGTGCTAGGCACCTGATACATTGCTGTTTGTGCGGAACCAATTGGCGAACGAGGTGGGGTCCATTGCAAAGAGCGAGGTGTACATTGTCCAGTGTTGGTTACCGCACAGTTCAAAACACTGTATCCTGAAAGTGCCCGTCTCAGTCGAGTTGAACCAGATAGTGTTTGTCCGTCCAGGGACGGCGTCGGTCTTGATCTTGTACTCTATGATGGTAAGATTATGCACAACATCCACGCTTGTAACATCCAATATCACTGTCTTTCCAGTGGGAACCCGCAGCACGGGGTGACCCGCGGCACCGGTTCCAGTCCCATTGTAATAAAATGTCCAAAAGAACCGTTCCCCGACGGCACTGATACGCATACACGGCGAAGGAGTCACATTACACTGAGGGGGGACACTGGATATCTGGTCGATTACACTGAAAGTACCGAATATCAACACACTGAGAATAATGGTAGATAGCGTCACAGATACCAGGAGCGTCCTAACGTGCCCCCTATGAGCCGGCAATCTTCCTATAACGGGAACGTCTTCGGGCTCAGGAGTCGAGTCTTTGGCTCTATACTTGACGAGTAGGAATCCCATTACCGCAAAAACGAATGCTCCAATAACGATCCCGAGAAACAGAAAGGTGTTCCAGAGCTGGAAGAAAAGGTCTGCCGTGTTAGAGACGGCCATCTGTCCTGAAGCACTTGGTCTTAGTCGGCGAGCGCAGATTCTACAAAAGGCTTTTGGCCAGACGCACCTATGTCAAGACGCTTTAGGCAACGACTCGCCTCGGTATCCTATCCTTTTGCTGCTGCGAGTTTCTCACAAGAATCGCATTTGATAGAACCGCTCCAAAAACCCCGGTCGCAAGGCCAAGATGAGCAGTTGTGACAATAGAATTCAGTTCGGACTTGACCGTGACCATTCCGAGGAATATTTGAGCAAGCAAGAGAGCAAAGCTAGTCGTTGAAAGAGCGACGATTCCTCTCGATTCTCTGTAAGCTCTCCAGGCAATTAGGAGGGTTGCCGTGACGAAGAGCGTGACAACCAAGGCGGACAGTCTATGCGAAAACTCCACGAGAACAGGACCCGAAAGGATGGGGAGAACTTGACCGTGGCATGTAGGCCAGTCCGGGCAAGCCAATCCCGAACCAGATGCACTAACAAACCCGCCTATCAGAATCAGCATGTACGTCGAGAGGACCGACCCATAGGAGAAGAAACGAATATCCAATCGGACGTACCCTGAGATTTTGGTGGAAGGACTGAGAGTTTGCTTTTCTTATCAATCTTGCTGGTCAGTTCGAGGCGGACAGTCTCAGGCCCCTATGATCGAGCATGGCTCCTGCCATTTCTTGCAGAAGCTTCTTGGGATCCTTGTTTTTGACAACGCTGCTCGCAACCAGGACCCCATCCGTTCCAAGCGTTAATGCTGAAATTACGTCGTCCGCATAACTCACTCCAGCCCCGCAAAGGATCTTGACCGTTTTATTGACATCTCTTATCCGTGTAACTGTTCTGGTAATCAGTTCTGGTTGTGCTTTTGACACCGCCACCCCGCTTCCGATGAGTTCGGGCCGCTCAATTGCTATCATATCAGGATCCAACGCAGCCACGGCCGCACCTACTCCTGAAGTGTTCGCACAGACGATCGTGGCCAATTCTGCGCTCCTTGCGATCTCCAGTGTTTCCTCGATCTCCGAAATCTTGATTCGTCTCTCGGAATGATTGATTAATGTCCCACGAGCACCAGCCGATCGGACCGCCTCTGCTAGGACGTGTCCGGTATACGCTCCTGGACGGATTGGGTCGATGTGTTGCGAAAAGACCGGTATATCAACGGCTTCTGAGACCGGCTTAAGATCAGAGAATTGCGGGGCAACTGCGAAGTTGACGCCTTGCTCCCTAGCAACTTGTTCGGCTATCTTTGCAAGGTCGATACTTTTTTTCCCCGTCGCTTCAATGTAGGTCTTGAAGTTTATCAAGAGGAGTGGAGTCTTCAACTAGGGGCATCCCTATTCTGGACTAAGAAGCCTGTAGTACTTGCTTCTCCTGAAGCTTTTCGAATTCTGTCACCAGATTCGCGTTACCAAGATATGTTGGCACTCGTTGGTCGACGGCTTTCGGCTCGACGTCAAGAATATTCATCTTACCATTGCTCGCCCTTCCGCCCGCCTTCACTGTTATGAAGCCTATTGGGTTGGACTCGAACTGTAATCTGTATTTCCCGTCAGGTGCGTCTGTTAATGCGGGGTAAGCGAAGAAACCTCCGTTATGAAACACCTGGTTATAGTCGCCCACGAAAGACCCACCGTACCTAAGTTTGAGTTTGCGTTGTTCCAATTCCTCAGAGAACTCTTTGATTGAAGGTATCCATTTTTCTCGTGTTCCACCGATTCCATAGATTGTACCTTTATTTGGCAACTTGTATGGTTCTCCTGATCCGATGAATCTGTCTCCGCCCTTGCCGCGCCCCGCTCCTATGAGTGAATGGACGCCACTTTTGAGGGCCAGGACACATTCCAAGTATGGACCGTAAAGATAGTAGAGGGAGGCGAGCAGGTCTCTACCCTTGGCTGGGAGTTCTTGATCGTGATACACGCCGATGATCGTCCCAACAAGATTATCGCTTTTGAGGTTGGACGAGCCGTCCAATGGGTCGAGCACGACAGAATACTCACCACTCGCGGATTTCTCCACCTCTTCGAGCTCTTCTGATGCAATTTGTTTGACTAGCCCACTTCGCAACAGCTTTCGGATTAGCAGCTGGTTTGACCAGACATCGATCTGGGTCTGATTTTCTCCGTAGATGTTGGTTCCTTCCGTCGTTCCGAGTGCCCGTGGAATTTGATTTACTATCTGAAAGCTCAATTCGGCTGTCAGAGAGAGAAGTTTTCGCAGCCCTCGATCCTCTTCCTCCACAATATCACCCATTCGCCTAGGGGGAGTCAACGAAGGGTGTTACTCCGAAACCTAATGAGCTACGGCAGATTGATGTCCCGTTCCAACTTCACGAGCGTTGAATATGATCTCTTGCAAAGCAGAAGCCATCTTTAGAGGATCTTCGTGTTGCCAAACATTTCGTCCCACGGCCAAACCAGTAGCTCCCCCATCTATGGCTCCTTGGACTTGGTTGAGGAACATATCGTCGGTTGGAGCTTTGGGGCCACCGGACATGAAGACCTTGGCAAGCCCGGCGGCTTTCACGGCCCATCCGAATGTCGTTGGATCGCCAGTGTACTTGATCTTGACTGCATCTGCGCCGACCTCTAGTCCGGCCCTGGCAGCGTAGGCAACAATGTCCGGAGAAGTATCGTTCTTTATCGCTTCGCCCCTTGGATAGATCCAGGCGATTGCGGGAATGCCTTCCTCATGCGCCTCTTCCTGGATCTCGCCGAACTCTTGAAGCATTACGTTCTCGTGAGCGCTTCCAAGGTATATTGTGTACCCTACGCCCTTTGCACCCATGTTAACCGCCGTTTCGACACTGCATACTTGTGTCGATATGGGTTCTCCTTTGACCAAGCTGGACTTGCCGTTGAGTTTCACAATCAATGGGACCTTGCCGCTGTAGTATTTTTCTGCTATTCCCTTGTGCAACACGACCCCGGTGAAGCCTCCTTTGATTGCTATATCTAGAATGAAGCTTGGGTCGATGTTTCTCTCATTGAAATCGGCCGAGGGACCATGCTCGAACCCCTGATCGTAGGCCAATAGCATGCCCTTTCCATTTTTTAGGAAAACGTCCATACTCGTCCTCAAGATTTTCCTTTCTCGGATTATGGAGCCGCCAGAATCATCTAATTAGGCTTCCCGCAGAAGCCCCGGTTATTCTGGGAGAAACCATTATCGGAGGATGATAATTCCAGCGCGGGTATGCCGAGACGGATCGTCATAGTGGGTTGCGGGGTATCCGGAACTACTGCTGCCTTTCATGCCCGTAAGACTGATCGCACTGGCGAGATAGTATTGGTTGGTGAAGAAAGCGTGGCAGAGTATTCCCGGTGCGGGTTGCCCTACGCCTTTAGCGGAGTCGTGGAGAGCCTGAAAGCGCTTGTTGGATACGACCAGTCCTTCTACGAGAACACGAACCGGATTGACCTTCGTCTGGGGTCTAAGGTGACGGGGATCGATCCCAAGTCGCGGAAAGTCGAGATCCGAAATCTAGCATCTAGACAAAACGGGACTCTTGGATACGATTCCTTGATTCTCACGACGGGTGCGAGCCCCGGAACCCTTTCAGTCCCAGGAGCGAATCTCAAAGGCGTCTTCACAATAAGAACGATCAACGATATTGAGCAATTGGCTAAGCATCTTGAAACAGAGCGGGCGAAAGCTGTCGCAATAATCGGTGCAGGTCTGACCGGTTCAGAAATGGCAGAGGCACTGATCAACAAGGGGATACATCCTATCCAAGCGGAAATCGTCCCAGAGATCTTGCCCGTTATTCTGGATCCTGATATGGCCTTAATCGTCCGAGAACGCGCCGAGAAACACGGGGTTGAGTATCATCTCAATTCGAGTCTTGACGAGATCACCGGCAAGGAAGGGCGGGTGACGGGGGTCAAGATTGCCGGCGAGAAATATGACGTTGATGCCGTCATCATGGCCGTAAGAGTTCGTCCCAACACCGAATTAGCGAAACAAGCAGGCATACAGCTAGGCGAATCAAGCGGTATTAGAACAGATGATCGGATGGAAACCTCAGCACGGAACGTGTTTGCTGCCGGCGACTGTGTCGAGACATATGACAGGATAACGAAGCGTCACGTCTTTTTCCAACTTGCAACGACCGCGGTCCGACAAGCCATGGTTGCAGGCATTAACGCAGCAGGCGGAGACACAAGATATCCAGGATCAACAGGGGTAGCGACCGTGAAACTATTCGGATTGGAGGTGGCCGCACTTGGACCACCGACAGCTCTTGCAGAGAAGATAGGAATCCATCCCGTCTCGGTCAGAATCACTGGTTCAACGAGGCTCCACTACTATCCGGGGGGAAAAGAGTTGACGGTAAAACTGTCCGCTCGTTCTGAGGACGGACGACTGATCGGAGCACAGTTGATCGGAGAGGAGGGAGCTACGTTAAGGGCGAACTTTGCCTCAATGGCTGCTCACTTGGGGCTAACGGTTGAAGAATTCGCGGGCATCGAGACATGTTATTCGCCACCTTTGGCCCCGGTTTGGGATCCGATTACTATTGCCGCACAGGCTTTAGTCCGAAAACTACAACTCGCCAACCCAATAAAAAGGAGCAACAAATAAGATGATGAAAATCCTAGTCTGTGACCACGTCGATACTAATGGACTAGATATTCTGATATCCAACGGGTTTCAGGTTGATGATGAGGCCGGGATTACAAGAGAGAAGCTCGTCGAAAAAATTCCAGAATATGAAATTGTGATTGTTCGTGGCCGGACGAAGATCAACGCTGAGATTGTTCGAGCCGCTCGGAAGTTGAAGATCATCGGAAGAGCTGGTGTGGGGCTAGACAATATCGATCTGAAAGCCGCCAAGGAGTCTGGAATCAAGGTCCTAAACACGCCTGCCGCGCCCACCGTTAGCGTCGCAGAATTGACGGTCGGCCTGATGCTGTCTCTTCTCCGCAAGATCAGCTTTGCAGACCGTGAAATGAAACAGGGCAGATGGATCAAGAATGAATTGGTGGGACGCGAATTGCAAGGCGAGAAAATCGGGATAATTGGTCTAGCTGGTAGAATAGGAAGTCAAGTTGCCAGAATACTGACGGTGGGGTTCGAAGCGGATGTTTGGGGATATGATGTAATCCGTCCTCGGGGAATCCCAGGTCTCACCTACCAACTTGCGGGGTCCTTGGAAGAGTTGCTTCAAGATTCTGACATCGTGAGCGTGCACGTACCATATGCTCCCCAAACGCACCACCTTCTTG
>VBBH01000022.1 GCA_005888695.1 Candidatus Bathyarchaeota archaeon | reverse complement strand
ATTATCTCACTGGTAGTCGGTAGCTATCTCTATATCATACTCGGGATTCCCGCGGAGATAATATTCTACGGGTTCACGTTCTCGGGGTTATTGGCCTCGATTGCTGGGATAGCAGTAGGAAGCATAGTTGCCATTAACATTCTAGGTTATGTGTTACTGCTTGGGTTGGCGCGTCCGCAAACCATCAGGGCGCTCAAGGCGCGTGGTTTGAGGGTTCAAACCGAGGAAAAATAACAGTAGGATCAGGATAACAGGATCTAGCTTCGAGAGACCGGCCCGAAGGATCTGTGGAGTGTTGTCTTGTGCTGGACGTTCTCGCTGTTGAGGCTGTTCCCGTTTTCCCTGAACCATTCGGGCACGATAACCGCTCGAATCAAGACCTGTATGCTGATGCCTCTGTCCTTCGCGATCTTTTCTAGTCGTTCGTAGACGGGTCCTTCGAGTGATTGCATAAACTTGGGCATTCTATCTCACTACCTCTCTTATCGGGACTTCACGGCTTTGCGGCCAGCAATGTCCTGACCGGTTAGTTTGGCCCAGCCTTCTTCCTCATCGTCTTTTGGCAGAACTGGAGCAGAGGGGACGGATGGAGCGGTGTATTTGCCATTCTTCCCTTTTCCATTGCTAGATTGTTTCTGGCGTGGTGTGCGAGGCTGGTGTTTCTTTGAGTTGGAGGCTAATGCAGGCTTAGGTTTCTCGGATGGGGTTTCTTTCTTCTCTGGTTGGATAGTGTTGTCTTTTTTCGTTAGATCGTGAACACTCGTCTTGGCCGAGGTAGGCGTTGTAGATGCTCGTTTAATCTCTGGCGGTGTAATGCCTGATCTGGAGAGTTTTGCTCCGCAGTTTGGACAGGTATTGGTTTGGTTGTTGTTATTGTCGAATGCTCGGTTGCAACCGAAGCATACTGTTAGTCCGAAGGTTCGATCCGCATCCTCCGCTAACTGTTTGAGTTCGCTGTTATCTGCTAGGTTCTGTTCTAGTGGGATCTCGGCTATCATGTGTTCTACGAGTAGTCCCGCGTCAAGGATCTTCTTGGCTAGATCATCCTGTCCTGCGTTGTCAGCGTCCAGCCATTTCTCTAGTGTAATGGTCTCGACATCTGTGAAGAGTCTTACTCGTGTGAAGGTACTACTGGTCACTATGTCTCAACAAGGCACCGATATCGTGATGGGCCGGTCTTAAGAGTGGAGTAACCGGACCCCTGATATTGATTGTTTCAAAGAGGGACGTGTGTTTTTAGTGTCGAGCCTTTCCTCTGCAGATGAGACATGTGACGGTGTCTTGGACCCCGATTCTTCGTTCTACATAGCTTCTTGTGACGAGGTGTTCGGTGAATCTTCGGCATTTCCAGCACCAGAATTTTGGTCTGTCGCCTCTCAAACGATCCAATACTTCCATTTCGAACATGGATTGATCTCCTTTGCTGAGGATTGGTGTACGGTGTGAGAGGAGATATGGAAGAGAGATGGTCGGGAATACTAGTGGATATCACGTATACGGTGGACTCGATAAAAGGAGTCGGTCTTCGCTGCTTTAGTGTGGGGGTTTCAAACGGGTTAACCGTGTGGGTGGTGGGATTGTTTGTTGTTAGCGTACTTTGTTGGATATCAAGAGTCCGACGCCGCCTAGTGTGGCTTTGATACTGGCGGGCTTGTTGATCTACTATGGAATCGTGATGGAGGTTCCTTTCCTGGTTCTTGCAGGTGGCTTGTTCATAGTGGTGGGATTGTTTCTTCAGGTCTTGTATTTGCGGTCGAGGTATAGGAGGAATGGACGGCAGAAGTCTGAGTTGATCGGCCCAGCTCTCTCCACCTAGAAGATCGTGTCGTGGAGCCGGTCTAATGATGACGGGGTCTTCGAGATTGTTGGAGTGGGGTAGGACGGGTATGATTTTCGGCTTGTTTTCTATTGTTGTGGGTTTGGCATTGTCGATCTATCCACCTTTGGCTTTGGCTATTACTTTTGGTGTGGGATTATTCTTGCTTGGTGCTGCTGCTTATTTGACGGGGGAGATTTGTGCTCGGCTGGACTTGGTGGGGGAGGAGTTGAGGAGTATTCGGGAGAATGGGTAGTTGAGGGGCTGGTTGGGCGGGGGGGAGGCTGGGGATGGCTTGAGGAGTCTAGTGGTTAATGTAGGAGGACTGAGTATTGCTATGGATATGGGCGGCGCTGCTCGTGCGTCTGTTGAGCCTGTTGCTAGGAAGGGTGGGCATATGGAGAAGTTCATGCTCTCATTGCGGGAGGATAGTATGAGGATTGTCTTGTTGGAGGCGGAACGGCGGGGTGTCTCGGTGCAGGAGTTGATTCGTGCAGTGATTATTCCGGAGTGGATACGAGAGAATATCCGTAAAGACTAGAACTAGATTCTCTGCTTTGTCGAGTGTTGTTTTCGGCTGCATATGTCTTTTTGTTTAGGGTTTGTTCTGTAGTTCCTTCTTGGCTATCTCGATCTTTTGTTGGATGATCTGTATCGCGTCCATGAGTCGGAGACATTTTTCTTTCTCGGTAGACATGGCTTTCTCTAGTTGGTCTAGTTTTGAGATGGCACTGTCTAGGTTGCGGTTGATCTGTCCTAGGGGCATGTAGTCCATGCGGCGTGGCATGCTGGCGAAGAGTTCGCGTTGGCTGTTGTTGAGGCGGCTGAGTTTGTCGGTGTCGGTGGCTGCTAGCCAGGAGACGTCGCGGGCTGCTTTGATCGCCTCGTATAATTGGTTCTGGAGGTCCACGTATGCGTTCCAGTAGATGAGCCAGGCGGTCTGGAACTCGATGAAGACGTTCGCGATACGGTCCTGTTCCCTTGATTGATCACTGGACAATGCTGCTCTAGATGGATGGCTTGGATGTAGAAGAAGCTATGCGGAGAGGAGGGGTGGAGTCGAGTGGATGTATTCGGGGCTCTGGCTGTGGCTGCAGAAAAATAATGAGGGAGGGGGATCAATAACAATTCTTAGGGGTAAATTTCAGAAATGCCTGTAAAACTTTTTTTTTATAGTGAAGAATGCGGCCTTTACGCTGTCGAATTGGTTCCTGGAGCGTCCATTGGATGGGTTTTTGATGGATGGTTTATGGATTTTCTGGGTGGACTAACTTCAAATATTTTCTAAGACCGTTATAACCGTCCGAGGAGCCCGGGGAAACCCGGCTTGGATTTCAGAACGCTGTAGACGCCTGTGAAGGGGCGTGATGCCAGCGAATACCTATGACGCAGCGGATCATTTTCGTCGGCCGCAAATCTTCAGTCGTCCCCGTGGCGTTTAGATAGCAGATCCCGCATATTGAATAATGAGGTAGGTAATATCGGCCCGCAAGATATTGGTCTCAGTTAGTGACGAACTGGACGATGCTTTAGAGTCCATCGCAATCGTTCACAGGTTGAACAAGTCGAAAGCCTTGGAAATGCTCATGCGCGAACATCCGATCATCCGAAAGGAGATCGAGATAATGAGCGCCGAACCCAAGAAAGGAGTGTTGGTCGTTGATCCAAAGTCCCTGCCGAAGCCAAAGAAAGCCCCATAAATCTGGGGGCATAAACTTAGTGGGCCCGGTCGAGCATTGAAATGACCAAAACGGATCCGGAAAAGAAGCAGCTTATACAGAAGCTCAAGACGGCAGAGGAGAATCATGCCTGGCTTCAAACACATTGGCAAGAGTTGCTGAAGTCCTATCAAGACCAATGGGTCGCAGTACACAAAGGCCATGTCGCCGCTAGTGATACCGATCGTGCTAGGTTATTCGAGAAGCTACGTCGAGATCATCCAGACTTCCAACTCTACGCAGTGGAACTTATCACGTCGACACCTCTAGATCTAATCCGCAGGACCGATGATCAAGATCCTCTATCCGTGCTCGTGGGAAAGAGGTGGTATCCAAGACACATTCCCGTGGAAGAGTTGGAAGAGATGTCAGAGAATAGGTGAAGAGGCATTCGACTCGGTCGTCATCGCATGCGATACTCTCGCTCTCCGATCTCCTCCAACGCTTAAAACCCACATAACCCCGTCTAATTATCTTATTTTAGAAAAAGCCTGCAAACTAAAATAAGAGATGGCGTTACTAAAGTCAACTATAGTTAGCTATAGTCGAATATCTTTGACCAACAGAGTGTGTCAAAGTGAGGAGAGTACAACTGCATAGAATTCCGACCTTATGATAAGAGCCGTTTCTCCATCTCTATTCTTTTGTTCGTAAGAGTAGTCTTGAACTTGAGAATCACATCCCTACCTAGGATGCTGGGAACTGCTTCCAGTTTCTTGCGTTCTACCGCTGGAAAGTCGTCGTACCGAATGATCCTAATCGATGGCCACTCTTCTATGTGAAGTGAACTTCCGGAAGTTCGGAAAACAAGTCTGGTTTTCATAGGGAGCTCCCAAGAAGGCATTATGCCTCCAGCAGTCAAGGTCGGCTCGTTCTCAAGTTGACGAAACTCAACAGGATCGATGTGGAGTTTGGTAGACCAATCCCTTTGGCTGAGCTGAGTATAGGTAGCGCCCGTATCAACCAGCAGCCAAATCAGCACGTTGTTGATTTTCAAATCGTCGATGCTGATTGCCGCCTGGACCAGCGGTCCGGTGAACTTCCCGACAATACCGTTTATTTTCAATTAATGGAGTCAGAGAAGAAAGTTTGGGGGATTTACGCTAATAAAATCAACAGCGATGCGTGAAATCTGAGCTTCTGATTCCATCTCTTCAAGAATCTTGAGTAGTCTTGCATAGTCAGAGTTGGACGCTAATACTTTGCCCTCTTTGACGGCAACCCATTGGTCGCCATACTTAGACCGCAGATTGTCGTAGTGCTCAATTAGCCACTTCATATTTTCCTCGGCACTCTTGAGCATAGAAGCTATCTTTTTTTGCTCGGATTTTGGAATCGGCATCCGTCGTGGCACACCATAAACGAAAATAACGCTTTGCTCTTTAATTAAGAGTTACCAGAGAAAGTTCCTCTCAGTATAGCAAGCGGAACCGATGGGCCTATTGATGCACGTAGAGGTGCCAGGGTCTCGAGGGCATCGAAGCGGGAAAGGAAGTGCATGGATCGATTGACCATGACAAGATCCTCTACAGCAAACCCTAGGCTGTTCGATGCTTCCCGAGCGCTCGAAGAAAACAAGAAGATTCTATGACTTTGTTAAGCCAGAGGATGGGATCGTGAGTGATGATCTGATCTCTCTGCGGTATAACTTATTATACTTCACGGTACATGTATTACCCGGTTGATACTTGGGCTCAAACGTCGTCATCAAAGACGTGGACGCGACTGCCTACAGGCATTTGAGAGGGGAAGCTGTCAAGGCAGGCTTGAGAGTAGGCGAGGCTGCTTCGCAAGCGTTCAGGCTCTGGGTCCAACAACGATCTCTAGGCCGAATCCGCGACAGGGAGAAGATGCGCAAAGCAGCGGCGAAGATGGACGAGACTCGTCGCAAAGTGGGTCATGTGGAAGGATGGTCGAGCACGGAGGTTATTCGCACGTGGAGAGAGCTCCGCCGACCCTAGTCCTGGACGCTAGTGTCGCGACGAAATGGTTCGTCGAAGAAGAAGGCACAGAAAAAGCACTCGGACTGAGGGACGCCTATCTAGATGGAAATGTCAGACTAACCGCGCCCGATCTCCTCATCTACGAAGTTGGCAACGCTCTCAACTACAACCCAAAACTCTCCACCACTGAATTAGTGAACAGCGTCCAGAGCCTGGTCGAGTTTGATCTCGAGCTTGTCCCTCCATCTATGGATTTCATAACTCAGACGACAAAAACAGCACGAAAATATTCGTTATCGGCGTACGATGCAAGTTATGCCGCCCTCTCCGAATTGGTCGCAACAAAGCTGGTGACGGCCGACAGGAAACTGTATGAGAAATTGTTGCCCGAAACTCGCGTCTATTTTCTCGACGATTTGAACTCGAAATGGGATATCAGCCCTTAGAACACTCCCCGTCCTATGCTGCCGTGTGCCGACTCTTGGCAATGCATTGCCAAGCCGCTTATAATGGGTTGGGCAGTCTGTTGCCAAGGCTGAAATTGGGGTCAGTCAGTTTCGGTCATATCTCAATTACAAGTATGTGTGGACCATACGTTACCAAGTTCTTGGTTTGCAAGAGTGTTGTTGAACACACGCCGGCGTGGGAGACCTCCGTTGTACGTTTCGCGGAAGGATGAAGTCCGTGAAATCCATCTTTTAGTAAGCGTTGAATTGTGGAAGGCAGTAGCCAATTACTGCGAATCATTAGGTGAACGTAGCATCAGCTTTGGTCTGAGGACTCTTATCCGGGAGCGACTCTCCGAGCTTGGTTACGTGAAAGAGAAAATCGAGGTCTTACCTTTGCCAAAGCCGGTTCCGACGGATCCATGAGCTACTTCGTGGCACCCATGACAATTAGTATGGATGTTTTATGAGGACTAACTTGATATATTTTCTAAGATCATATAGGTCCGAGAGCAGGGAAATCTGCGAGCATTTGGAAATGCTGTAGACGCCTCGTCGGCGTGATGCCAGCACATTACATGTGAGCGAGCGTAGCGTCTCGCCTCGGATTTTCTTGATTTGATCTTAGGGTACGGGACGCGACGAACGAGGGTCGGTTGACAGTAAATGACGCAGCCTACGCGGGAGGTGTTGAGAGTTTTGGAGGTTACAGATGAGGTTTCGAGAGAGGACCTTCTCCAGAGTATTCGACGATTGAGTCGGATCATTCTGGACCGGTTGGACACTGGGACGCAGGAGAAAATGATGGATCAGACTCAGGCGAGGATGCTTGGGAGTATCGCGTTGCGTTCGTTGAGGCTCTGGTTGGACGCATACGTCTCGACCGGAAGGGTATCCCGACGGACCGCCCAGGGTATTGCGAAGATCGAGAGCAAGCTGGACGCGGACGCGAAGTGAGTGATAGGTGAGCGAGACCGGATCGGATGGACAGGAGAAAGAGAATCCGGAGGATGTGTCCGCGGAGAACCGGATGCGAGACGAAGCGATTCAACAGTTGAGGATGAGTCTCTTGGAGAGTTGGAGGATCATGATGGACGGGAAATTGGATGTGAAATCGAAGGAGCGTTGGGCCAGAATACACTCCTACACCGCCGCCGTATTGAACGATGTTTTACGGGACCGTCAGAATATGGACTGGGAACGACGCGTCAAAGAACTAGAACGAGCAGGGAAGGTCCGGATACGAAGGATAACCTGGAAGGGACCACCGAGACCACGACCCTGGATACTCCTTGATCCAGTATATCCGGTTGGGAAGAAGGGGCGGAAGAAAACGGGCAGGAGAACAAGGAGGACATTGCAGAAGAAAAAGGAGAGGAAGAGGTAGCAATTGACTTTCGGGGTTAGACGCAAGATCGAACGATATTATGAGAATATGCAGCGCGATGAGGTCGAGGAGAAGCTTCGAGGCAAGCCGTTGGTGGAGGAGGATATTGTCGGCTTCTGTGAGAAACGTCTCGGCTTTAAACCTACAAGTTACCAGGAGAAACTATTCCGGGACCAGAACCAGTTCATCGTCGGCATATGGTCCCGTCAAAGTGGGAAATCGCAGGCTTTAGCCGTCCTGGC
Organism: Candidatus Bathyarchaeota archaeon; assembly: GCA_005888695.1. The sequence continues at coordinate 20,342 of VBBH01000022.1, read as the reverse complement.
ACTCTACCGGGCATTGGCAAAGCCTAAGGCTCGAATTGTCGTGTTGGCTCCGAGCCTTCGTCAGAGCAGGAAGATCGTGCAAAGAGTCGGATCTTTCCTCGCACAGCTCCCCGATTATATTGTAAGTGGAAAGATATTGCAGACGAGGCTGAAGTTCGTCAACGGGAGTTCGATCGAAGCCCTTTCTAACAATGCCCCAACAGCGCGGGGTGAAACTCTGGACATGCTCATTGTGGATGAGTCCGGCTGGATTCAGAATGACAAGGAACTGTATGATGCATCTGTCTACTCGCTTTTGACGACGAATGGACGCTTCATCAGCGCTAGCACTCCGGGACCACGGGACACGCTGTTCTATCTAATGTGCACTGATAACGAGACGTTTGGGAAATTTTCACGACACCATGTCGGCTGGAGAGACGCCGTGGAGCCAAATGGTCCCCTGAAGAGAGAGGCGTTAGAGGCGATACGAGAGCAGATGAAGAATGATCAACCACGATGGCAGCGCGAGATGGACGCGGAATTTAGCGAGACAGAGGACGCTTTCTTGTCGGTTGGTTTGATCAGTAAGTGTGTGGATCAAAAATTGGAGTATTTCACGGAAGGAGAATTGCTTGAAGGAAGGTAACTTCTACGTCGGCGTTGATCTGGGACAGAAGCACGATCCGTCCGTCATAATTGTCGTGAGGAAGGACGCGGACTATGGTCTGCACGTTGTCCATAAGAGAGTGTTTTCACTTGGTACCCCGTATTCGGAGGTCCTTGGTTATCTCAACCTTCTGAACCAGTCATTGAACAAGGTTCACCGGATACTTATCGATCAGACCGGTGTCGGTGAAGTGTTTGTTGAAGACGCGCAAAAGTCTGGATTGAAGAATGCCGAGGGAGTCAACCTTTCACTAACCCGGAAACAGGAGATCATGACATGCCTGAAACAGGTTATGGAGAAAAAACGCTTGCACTTACCATTTGACCGGGATTTGATCAATGAGATGAACATTGAACGGTATGAGGTGATGAAGACCGGGCATTACCGGTTCTCGCACCCATCCGGGACGCATGATGACAGCCTATGGGCCCTAGCTTTGGCAGTGTACACTTCTAGGCCAGAGGTACCGGAATATCATCCAGTAGTACTCACAGGTTACATTATCAAGCCCAGGATATCAATTGCAAATCTTGGTTTGGAGAAGAAGACATGGCTGAGAGATCCCTTGTACAATCAGACGGCTAGGCTGTGCATGGCATGCGGCGTTAGACGACAAGTTGATGTCGCAGTTTGTCCAAAGTGCGGAGCTCATTCCTAGTTGCACGTCTCTCCAGATCCTCTAAACTGTCCAGGCTGAGGCGCCGAGGAGGACGATCGTGTTGAGAATGGGCATGTCTTTCTTTCTCGATTTACCGGTCCTGTTTCCTCTTCTTCGTCTTGCCGAACAGGTACTGGGACGCTTCGTGGAGTTCTTCTCTGTAATTGAAGCCAGGGAGTGAGGATTCATACTTCTTGCCTTTCATGTTGGGCAATTGAATCATATCCTCAACCTTCTCCTCTCGTCCCCTAGTTCTGAGATAAGGAAGATCGAGTCGTTTCCTGAAGACATTGATTAGGGCAAGAGCTTGCTCTCCGTCGCGTTCGCTCTTCCAGAACTTCGCCGCGACAAGTCTGTCGATGATGAGGTCCTCTGGACCAACTACTCTGACTTTGAATGGGCCGACGTCTATGGTGGTGATCTTCTCACTTCGACTTGGGTACGAGCCGACGATCTGGACAGCTAGACCAAGTTTGCGGTTGAGCCAGACCATTCCTTCTCTCTTGAAACCAAGCCGAACCAGGATCACCTCGGTTTCATTCCTGTCGGTGGTTGTAATGTCGATGTCTCCCGTGGTGAACTGTCCTGCGGTATATGTCTCGACGGCTTGTCCGCCTACAAGATAGACGTAGACTTGTTTTTGATCGAGTTTTTTGGTGATAAATCCGACGAGAAGCATCCTCCTCCTCAACTCGTTCGGCTCTTTGACGAGCTGCGAGACGAAATCTCTCGTCCGAAGAGAGGGTGAAATGAGCTTTGTTGAAGTCTTTCTTCTCGATGTCATCGCATGCGATACTCTCGGTCTCCGATCTCTTCGAACATTTCGTTGAACCTTCGGGCAGCGAGTGTTGCGAGGGCAGATTGTTCCCCTTTGACTCTAGGCCTGCGGCCTTGAGTGCGAGAACCCGGTTGCCTCGTCCTAATGAAGACAGGATATTGTGCCCGCTTTGCTTCGGATAGTTCTTCGAAGGTTAGTGGAATACGAGCTATTTTTTCATTGATTTTGTCCCAGTCCACCTGAAACATTTTGTCAACCTTTTGCTTGGTGTCGGAGGGGACGCCGTAGATCAGTTTTGAGATTGGACCAAGATAACAGAGCGTCTTCTGCCGTACTCGATCGCCCATCCTCCTACCTTCAACAAGGTAGATGTATCTCTTCGATCGGATTTTCTTAACTCTCACGAACATGAAACTCAAGCAGTAGAGAGGATGTTGTGCCTAAATATATGTACGTTGTGCCTAACCCAGAGTGGTTTCTTGGATGTTTGCTCTCTTTGAGGCGCTGGTGAGTTAGCATTTCGAGTTTTTTACCTTCATTCGATGGGACCGGCTAGAGGTTAGGCGCAAAATACAAATGTACATTGCGTGACACTAAGTTATACTGTTGGTATCACTTCACTGCGGCGGAAAAGTAGCCTATCTGATACTTGGAACTACGGTTAAGCTGTTGGCATTCTCATAGCCATTTTGTTCTGACTCGGAGTGTTTTGAAATGCGGATCGTCGGTTATGACATAGTCTGCCTCGCCGGTTTGAACCGGTGAAGCAATCAATGCATCCGCAATCGGGACATCGCCATGCCTGAGAAGCAATCCGCCAGCTGCTAACGCCATTTCTTCGGTTATTGGCAATACGTACATTCCTCTGTCTTTGAGCCGGTTGAGTCTCAGTCGCGCGGCTTCGGCTCCAAGGCGTGCCCCAGAGATCTTTAGAAATTCCGTCAAGACAATGGAGGGCGCTAGCAGGCCGTTGAGAAGTTCCTTTGCCATCATGGTTTCTATGCGGGACTTGTCTTCAAGAGTGGAGAATTCGAAGACTAGGAGAAACCGAGTGTCAGCGACACCCGTCAACGCCACTTTTTCCTCAATGCGTCGAGTTCTCGGATTATCTTCCGCTGTTCTTCTTCACTAACAATTTTTCCCACCTTCAGCGGTGCTAGGGGCTTGAGAAGTATTCCTTCTTTGTGTTGCTCTACTTCCAGTAGAGAACCCTCTTCGATCTTCAATCTGTGCCTTAGCTCGACCGGAATCGTGACCTGGCCCTTGCGTTTGACCTTGACATTGGGCAACTCGAGTCAAGTTGTACCTATCAAAAGTACAACTTAAACCTGCTGATAGGCAGGCAACCGTGTAGGAGGACGGAGAGGGTTCTAGGGCGGCCTCGATAGGCAAAAAATAGAGATCGACGACTTCCTTCCCAGGATGATCGCTTCGTTGCGGGGATTGCGGCCTTAACGTTTTGGCCTTTGACTATCGTTTCACTCCAGCGAGAATCATCTCGTACAACTGGTCTCTGATCTTGTCAGAATAGTGAGAGTACTCCAGCTCGAGGATGACGTAGCCCTTCTTTCGCAGGAGAGACCTGACCTCCTCATCCTTAACCGATCGGCTAAATTGCCTGTGTGGTGGACCGTCGACAAAGACTAGTGTTGGACGAGGCATTGTTGGAAAGTAAAAGTCTGCGATTGTAACAGGTATCTCGACCTGTGTCTGATGACTGATACCATCCTCCACCAGTTTCTGTTGCAGCATAATCTCCATCTTTGAAATATGGACGTTGAGACGATCGCGCCAAGCCAAGTGTAGAGATTATTGATCCTCTGTTCTCTGCAAGGTGTTGAATTCGTCTGGTGCTAGTATGATGCTATGCGCAGCTCTGGGTCCTTTCGAAGTGCATTCATCAGAATACTCTGTCGAGTAGACCGTCGAAGTCTTTGTCAAAGCTCATGATGGAGCCGCCGGCTATTGCTCGGGATTGACTCAGTATAGTGTGGTCTGTGAAACTTAGCTTCGGATGTCTGCTCGAGCGAAACATGTTCCAAGCTTCCTGAATTACTTTCTCGTCTACCCGGACTAGTCGTGGTATAGCAGGGATTCCCTTCTCCTTAGATCCGAGTATCAGCGTTCCGGCTCTGACCGCTACCTCGACGCTCCTTGATCGGACTAACGAGGTCGTAATCGTCTCGTCGAGTACATAATCCGAAGTGTATGGCATCCCATAACCCCCTTTCCGTATCTGGTCGATGAGTTCGACAGCTCGCTTGTTGTGATTGTCGCTTTTGTTGGCGAAGGCTACGAAGATGCCGGTGTCAATGAAGATGCTCATTTGCGTTTATGCGGACGCCTAGATCTTCCGTAGAGGTATGTGTCGATATCTTCCTCGCTAGTCTTGACGCCCCAATCCGTTGATAAACTCAGAACCTTCTCAAACTCCTTATCCGATAATGGCAGCCTTTTCCCGAAATTTTCGATGAGAAAGTCTTCTCCCCGAGACAGGGCTTCCTGGACAAGTTTTCCGATAATTTCTTCTTGTGAGACTTTGGATCCTGCGGTAAGCGCAGCCATTGCCTGCAGTTTCTCAAGCTTCTCTTTGTCTTCATCCTTGATGCGCACGGTGGTTCCCATGTCTTAATCCCAATGTGATCTTGTATACAAGTATACAAGATATACTTTTTGGCTCAATGCTCCAGGGCGTCTATACCGCTTTTTTCTGGTGAGCGACGATCTCTCGTGAGAAGTAAGGTTCTTGCGATTCATCTGGGTCTGCTTTGCTAGTTCAGTATGACTCTATTACGAGCCCAGGGATTCTGGTAAAGTGTTCATTGTTCTTAGTGATCAATGCTTGATTGTGTGCTAGAGCGACGCTAGCGATCAAGGTATCTAGGTCACCAACGGTTCCTCCTTTCGAGAGGAGAGTGCTTAGCAGTCTGCCGTACCGTTCGCAAGCGTCCAGATTCAGCTCGAGAAGTCGGGCTATTCTCAGGATCTGTCTAGCCTTGTCGGCCTCCTTGTCGGGTTCTTTGGACCTATAGGCTCCCTTGAACAATTCTGCCGCGTTGATCGGAGTCGTCGTCAGTGGTATTCTCTTGTCTCGCAATTCTTCCAGCTTTTTCCAGGCTGCAGGGTCTTTCCGGCCGAGGTCGACGAGGAAGGTAGTGTCTAGGCAGACCAAGCGCTTATGTTTGGCTCCGGTAGGTTCGTAGTTGTATCTTTTCTCGTTCTTCGACCGCTTCTCTTAGTCTGTTGACAAAATCCTCTGATGGAGGATCTGACCGAAGATAGTCCATTAGTCGCTGTGCAGAGTTATCTTGGTGCTGGTTTGTTAGGCGGAGTATGATCTTGGTGAAGGACTCGTCACCGGATTTTCTCTGTCTAACGAGTGCGTTGTACGCTTCCTCGGATATCGTCAAGGTTTTGTGAGCCATGAAGGAACCACTTGAGTCGTCCATTTCTTCGATTAATGTACGTGCATGTACGTGTATTTAGATATGCCTGTTTTTCATGTACAGCCGACCTGTTTGAGCGCATCTCTGAAGCCTGCCAGGAAACTCCATCCACCCATATAAAAGTGGGATTTGAAGTAAAACGTTCATTTGGGACAGGAAAACTTATTTGTGAGCATCTACTCAATATTAAATCGAATACTATGAAACAGAGGATCTGAAAGAATTGGTATCAACGACAAGTCATCATGGTAGAGAAAAGTCCAGAAACGAGGATATTCCAAAGTTATCAGCTTATTCTGGATCATTAGTCCCCCACCTTTCCCATGGGACAATCCGGCTTTCAAAGATCAGGCCGCCAAACCTAACTGTCGATAGCCCACTTAGGATCGCGATGATGGCCTCTACGAGTTACTTGTTGGCCTATGTTCACGAAATTGCTCGAAAGGATGTCGAGAGGGCTCGACTCATATCTGAGCTGATCGAAGTGCCCCTTGTCAAACAACTTGAGGGGACGACAAAGTACGTGGTAGAAAAGAGGCACTTGTCTGACATAATTCTACAGGAGTATTCAAGAGTCGGAGAAGAGGCAGGGGAGGATCTTGCAAAAAGAGTGATCTACACCAAACCAGAAGAGAGATCCACCACCCAACCGGCTACGACCCCTTCTCCCATCTAATCTCGGCAACTACGCTGATGGACCAAATCAAGACGCCGAAAACCAACACATAGGCGTAGTATGCGAAGGCCGGCCCTTTCCAACCATTTACAAAGAGTTCGCGCCCAGCTTCAGTCCCGGAATACGCAACGAAGAACAAACCAAGTCCTTTACCGTAAAAGTATGGTCGAGGCTTTTTTCTGACTTTCATTGAGATGATCTCCTAGAGCGAAGCGTCCTGCTCCCGCAAGATTGAGATGATTGCAGCTCCCGTCACTTCGAGAGCGGTCTTCTCGTCAAAAGACTGCTCCAGGCAGTCAAGGACTTCCAGGTCAAACGCTTGATACGGTGCCGGATTGATTTCTCGAGTGAGGAAGTAGGCATGAGTTCGCAGAGAAAGTCTCTTGACGGCAATCTTCAGTGAAGCGTTGAAGCGAGAGCCATTTTGCTTCTTTAGATCTTCAAGGAAGTCGGCCACGATTTCTTCGCCGTTCTCACCATTCAAGAATTCGATGACTTTGCAACGTTCTATGTAATAGGTCCAGTCCGGTGGGATATCGATCCGGAAATCCCTGATCGATTCCATTAACAGAATCCGCCCAAACGCGACGCTTTCATTTTCAGTAGAGTACTTAAGAATGATATTTGAATCCCTATATTTTATTCTTACAACAATACTTGGACTGTATGATAATTCATGAGCGCTCCTAGAAAGAAACGTATGCGGCTGTACCTTGTAGTTGCCATTCTTGTCTCTGTAGTTGTTGTAGTATCTGCTTCATTGGAGTATTATGCAGTATCGACGAATCTGAATCATATGATGGTCGTGTCTCAGGATGCTGCTCTGAAATCTGTACGGTACTATCATAATACGACGTACACGTTCTCTAGTGGAGACACTAGATGGTTATTGGTTACGCAGCTTACATTCTTGGAGTCTCCTCATACTATGTAGCAACCATGTACATCTTCAAGATCGCAGGCACTGACGGGAGAGATCTCAAATTCCTAGGATCGGATACTAAGTACAATGGGACGAGCGTGGTCGATAGCATGATCTTCGGAACCTTCTACTATTCTAATAGTACTGTGGTGACGATCGGCATCGATTTCAGCGCAACAGGCGCATACACTGTAGACTTTGGCCTGCAACTACAGGTATATTCGACCGTACTCTTCCTGCCGATCACACAGGATCAGAGTAGCAACAGATCTTCCAGTGCACTATGGAACCTAAGGGCCGCCTAGGGTGCCCGAACCGTGTTTGGGCTAACACTAGGAATAGAGAAGGAATTCATTTTCGAGAACGGCATCCTAGCTTTAAACGTGCCGCTTACTCAAGCGAGGATTTACAGCAATACCAGAACGGCTCACCCGCATTTTCTAAAGATGTATGAGCAGCTTCTCCTCCTGCTTTTTGGTCAACACCTAACAATTGAGAATCCCTTCGTCGGGCTAACAAAGGGCGAGGTCACCAAGCTACTTGATGCAGTAGGGTTCCGTGATTTGGTCAAGTTGTCTATGTCATGCCCAGACGTAGGCCGGTTGAGATATCAGGGTGTCGCCACGAGCGTAACACGACACTGTGGCTTATGCTTTCCGTGTGTTGTTCGCCGTGCATCGATACATTACGCGAACCTGTGGGACCATGATGCAAAGTATGCGAAGGATATCACCGCGCCGTACCAGAATATCCCAGAGGAAGGTAGGAAATTGCTATTCGAGCTCATGGATTTCATGCGGCAGATAGACAAGTGTCCTACCCTAGATGATGTGTTCAACGAATTTCCTCAGTTTTTCCTGCAGGAAGACGCTGATCCGGTTCAGCTCTTCGGCATGACCAAAAGACATGTTGACCAATTCAAAGCCTTCATTGTACAAAGAGCAGACCCCACTCTGAGACCAACTCTTGGTCTATCGTGAAAGTAGGAAAAGACTACTAGGCCCCAGCCCAACTGTGATATCTGAACGGTGAAGCGAGGCGATGGCTAGAGAGTTAGCGAGATGAGCATCTCTCCTGAGAAAATTTATTCTCTAAGAACAATACGGGAATCCCTTCAGCGACAATTAAGGGAGAATGGGTGAAAAGCAGGGCGGAGCAGAGGATTGTCGACTACTTGACCAAGAACGAAATAAGATATGAGTACGAACGGGAGTCCAAACTAGGGCCTTAACATCAAGACGACCTTCGCGAAGCCTGATTTCTACGGTCCAGATTACAATGTATACGTCGAGTATTGGGGCCTAGCTGACGCGAGCAGGAATTATGAGAGGACTATGAAGTGGAAGATGGCAAAGTACCATCGAAATCGGATCAAGTTCATCAGTCTCTATCCGAGGAACCTGGACAATCTGGATTGGATCTTTCGTACCAAGTTTAAGCAAGTGACTGGGGTAGACTTGCCAGCAAGGAGTCCATCCATTGCTCCGAGCAGATACTGCTCTAGCTGTGGCGCATTGCTAACATCTGGAGGTAGATTCTGCATGCGTTGCGGAAAGCCTCTTCCGGCTCCTGCCGCATAACACCCTAGTCCTGCATGACTTCCTTTATTGCAGATTGCTGACCGGGATCATCTTCTTCGAGGATAGGACGTTGAATATCCGGCGAAGCATGGTCTCCTGATGAGATATGACCAGTTCATTGTCCAATCCAGAGCCTGTAGGATAATTCACGCCCGGTGCCGGGAAGAAGGATGTTGCTGAATATTTCCAGAGATAGCGTCCTACCATATGTAATCATACATTCTAAATATCTGCTAATGAACGGTTGACAGGTCCATGTACAGATTCCGAGTCCATCTACCCCTACTCGTCGCCCTCTTCCTAGCCGCACTAGTCCTCTCTCCGACAATCCTCCCTGCTAGAGGAGAGATAGCCTATACTCCGGGTGTAATAGGTGGTCAATGGGCACTGTACAAGCAGCTCTACTCTAATTGCATACCCTATAATCCAGCTCTCTGCGGCTCCGCAAGCTCCAGCCTAGACTATGGCATACTCGAGATAGTATCCGTCTACAATACACAGGTCACTCTCAACCTCGTATCAGTCTACAGCAACGGCACTGGAACACACCAAGGAGTATTGGTAGATGTGGACACGGGAGCTTCCAACTTCACAATTTCACCTGTCCCGCAACCAGTCCCGCTCAACTTCTTCGTCACAGCGAAAAACCTACAGGCCGGTGACGACCTCAATCGCAACACTCCGCTCAGATTCAACAGTACAATATCTGCAATAGTAGCAGGCATGGACAGAATGGTCAACGTGCTCAACTATACGGTCTCGTCCAGCTACCAGGGATTCTCCACAAGATTCTCGACAGAATTCCAGTTCGACCAGATAACAGGCGTGTTCGTCAAGCTCTCCTTCTCCTCCTTAACAATAGTCAGCTATCAAGGAAATCAGCAGACATCAGAGTCCGATTCTGCGTTTGGAATGGTGGACAATAATATCTGGTCCTCCCCACCGTCCACCTCATATCCAGACTTTGGAATCAGCACCGCCCCCACTACAATCACAATGCTACAATCATCCCACGCAAACTCAACAATCACAATAACCCGCATGAGAGAATTCAACGCGACAGTAATCCTGACCGCTGCCTCATCAAGCAATAGTCTCACCTGCACCCTCTCTCAAACCAAGCTCGTCAAAGGCGGCACAGACAAATCACTACTATCATGCACAGGATCTCCTGGAAGTTATACTGTCACGGTAACCGGAAACTCGGGCTACACAACTCACCCTGCCACGGCAACGATCAACATACAAAACACTCCACCCGCCAAAGCGGCACCAGCAACAATACTGGACCTTCTACAGACCCCTGCTGGTTACGGTGGAATAGCTGCGGCAGGAGTCATAATCGCACTACTCGCTCTCTTATTCACGAGAAGGAAGCGGGTACAACCAACACTTGGACCATCTAACACGCCCGTCCCACCAGCGACACCCGGACCAGCGGATGCGCCCTCATCCACATCCTCACCCTAATCCGTGTCACGGGATTGTTTGCGATAGTCAAACGGGACGTCTTATCGGAGCTTTGGGCTTGACTTCAGAAGCCTTTCGAGTTTCTCATTGTCAGGGAAGGTCCAGACTATGCTCCCATCCTTGTCGAGGAGAATCTTCCCCGAACTCTCCAGATAATCGAGTACTCTGTTGAATGTCTGGTACTGCATCCTACGGGGGAGGCGATTCCATACCTCCTTCTTCGTTGGATATGACCCATGCCGCTTGATCGCCTTCTGAATCATCATGGTACTGTCCGAGGATACGATTGGACCGTTCACCAAGCCCCCGTCATGACTCCCCTTTCTAATGTTTACAGTCGTAGTTCTTTCAAGAGCACGAGATGTCTTCGATTGGTCCCTGAAAGCTTCTCCGATAGTCGCCTGTCAGACGTCACCAGTCTCGCCCCGAAAGCCTCGGCCAATCCCAGGTAAACCGCGTCATAGATCGAGATCTCAAGAGACAATGCCATGCCGACAGCTCTCTGCCAAGCTGTCATAGATGGTTCAATCATTATCTCCAACTGTCTGAGCATTGTGAGGGCAGACACGATTTGTTCACTTGTCAATTTCACAATAGGGTGAAAGCGTAACGCGTTCAAAGTCTCATACTCTAAGAGTCTAGGAGCAACCAGGTCGATGGTTCCCTTGGCATAGGCTTCCTTCAGCATTCTCGACTTGTCGGAGTCGGGTTCGCTGACGAACCATTTTACGGCCGTTGAGGCGTCCGATACGTAGACGTCTTTCTCGCTTCTCTCCAAGACCTCACCGTCTCTGCACTGTCGTACGCGACCGTTCCGTACTTTCTCTTGACCTCACTATAAAGCAAGTCAATGTTCCTGCTTGCATCCCGGATTAGGGCCCCGTTCTTCTCTCCGTGAGCAAGCTCTGTCTGGAGGGTATCCTCGATCGCCCGTCGAGCCACCTGCGACCAGTTGACATGACTCAACCTTCGCATCTGCCTCTTCAACTTGTCAGGCAGTCTCACAGTCAAGATAGCCATAGCGTACTGTATACACACTGTGTATACGTAGTCTTAAGCCTTCTTCAAAACAAGCGAGCCTTGAGGGAGAGCACGACCAATAGGGCTCTTCGACAATCTCAACACTTTACGGAAACATAGGGGATTAGATTCCCTTCCAGCAGGCCTTCTTGTTCTTGTCATACCAGGAATTGACGTATTCTCCGCCGGTTATTCTATTGCAAGCAAATTTCGCGTCACAATAATCGCACAATTCAAGATTCCCGATCACCCATCCCGTTCCAGGGTTCATATCCGTCTTCAACTCCACCATTTCTTCTGACAGGCCCTGCGTCAAAGTATCCAAGGGACTATTCGTACACTGGTTACAACCCTTCACACAAGGATAAGGTTCAACCGTGTAGAAGGGACCATTAGACCCGTTCATAGTATTATGATAATCACAGAAGAATGAACAGGACGCCTCGACAGGCGAGAGAGAGACTGTAACGCCCGGCGGCAGGAAAATATTGTACGCGCCCTTGCCGCCCAGGTTGGGAACAGTACCTGAAGCAATCCAACCAGTAAGGATCCTTTTGATCTCCGCATCAGATATTCGTGCAGCAGGAGCCGTCTTGATATTGATCAATGGATTGATCTTGCCAATACCAACATTGTACAAAGATAATCCCAGGGAATAGGTCTGGTCCGTCTCTATATCTCTGACAGCTTTCTCAACACTCGCAACCCAAGCTGAGACAGAAGAACTCGCAAAATACGGCCCCCAATAGAGATTCTGCCACGTGTAACCATTCTTCCACAATGGACCACCATTATACTTCACATTCGCACCCCTGACCCGCAACTTGTTGAGGTGAAGGCAAGGACTGGCATAATGCCAGATGCCCGATTCTTGACCTCCATTCTGAGACGCCCTCACACCAATATGCTCAAACCCAGAGACCGAACCCCCACATACGTTACAGGTGGAAATACTCGTACATGATTCACATCTATCCTTCAGATTAGTGTTTGAAACCTCGTTAAAGAGATCCGAATCCCTACCTTGAACCCTAGACATATTGAATCCTGCCCCGATTAGGCATAAGTCAATCTAAATTCTAATGTTCCCCATTGTCCAATTCTAGGGTAGCAGGAGGCCGAACTTCCCTATGTCCATCGAAAACTCCCTTTCTCGGACAAGCACAAACCCTAAGACCACTCCTAGCGCTTCTGCATTCCAACTGTGAAGCTCACAAGCACCCCATTGAAAGAAGAGTTCCTCGCAAAGAAACTACGCTACGTCCAGGACACCATGAAGCAACAGGAGATTGATCTCTGGATAACATTCACACGTGAAGGCAATGAGGACCCATTAGCCCAGGACCTACGATTCGACAATATCACCTGGCGAAGCGCCGCCATCATCGACAGGAACCTCGAAAAAACCGCCATCGTCGGCTCCCTAGAAGAGGAGGCGATCAAACAACGCGACTTTTACGATCAAGTCATCGGCTACGGCAGCGAAGGCGCCGCACCCAAACTCAAACAAGTAATCAGTAGACTACATCCCAAAAGGATCGCTATCAACAAGAGCCAGGATGAAGGTGCCGCCGATGGACTAACCAGCACAATGGAACAATACCTCAAGAAAGCACTCAAGGGAATCAAAACAGAATACGTAAGCGCGGAAGATCTAGCGATCGCCCTACGCGCCCGGCTCATACCCGAGGAAGTCGCACTGGTCAAGAAGGCCATAGCAGAATGTGAAAAGATCTATGATGAAGCCGAAAAGATCATCCGGCCGGGCAAGAAGGATCGCGACGTATTCCAATACATCCATCAACTAGTTGATCAGAAGAATCTAGAGTACGCCTGGGCAAGCGATCACTGCCCCAGCGTAGTCGTCGGCAACAGTCCCGCGGGACACGTAGCATACTACGGCGACACAATCCACAAAGGCGACTTTGTCCGGTTAGACTTCGGTGTCAAATACCAAGGCTACTGCAGCGACATACAGAGAAACTACATCGTCGGACCCACTACTATCCCAGCCGGCGTCAAGAAAATGTTCCAAACAGCACGAAAAGCCAACGATATCGCATTGGACAATCTCAAACCAGGAGTACCAGGCTACAAGATAGACCAACTAGCAAGATCTCACATCACAAAACAAGGCTACCCAGAATACAAACACGCACTCGGACACGTGCTAGGAAGATCCACCCACGAGATCGGTCCATTACTCGGTCCCAGATGGCCCAACAGATACGGCGAAGCACCACTCAAAACCGTCCAGAAAGATCTAATCTTTACCATCGAACCATCTGTAACCAGCCGCTACGGCACCTGCAACCTCGAACAAGACGTACTAGTCACAAGCAACGGCTACCGAGACCTATCCAAACCACAAACAGAGCTAATCATGGTGGGCTGAGGCCAACTCCCAGTTCAGAAACGATTATATGTGTTTACGTGTACACGTAAACGTAGATCTCCTTGGGAGTAAAAACTCTCACCATAACCGAAGAGGCATACCAACTCCTCGCTCGAGAGAAGAAGACCAAGGAAAGCTTCTCAGAAGTAATAAAGAGGCTCACAAACGAGCGAGGCAAACTAACCGATTCTCTCGGAACATGGAAAATGGACGACCAAGAAGAACAGAGAATCTTTTCCGAGCTCGAAACCCACTGGAAAAAAGCCTCCTCAAAGTTGCGTAATAAGACCGAAGATTAGGGTCTGCCCCCTTTGAAATGCTTAGACACCGACCTCCTCGTCGGAATTCTCAGAGGAAAGAGTGACGCAAAGGAAAAGATCGAACAGTTCGCGTCGGAAGGCAAGCAAGCAACAACCGCCATCAATGCTTTCGAACTCTTCTATGGCGCGTACATATCCTTGAGAGCTCAGGAGAACCTCAAGGCCGCACGGATTCTGCTCTCGCGCTTGCACGTTCTCCCTCTAGGAATAACCTCGGCAGAGAGCGCCGGCAAACTCGTCGCTCATCTTGAGAAGAAGGGAACCATGTTAGACTTGAAGGATGCCATGATCGCAGCGCTAGCATCGGATAACGGACTAACTCTTGTGACAAGGAATCGGAAAGATTTCTCAAGGGTACCGGGACTATTAGTGGAGGAGTGGTAGGATCAGAGCCAGAAAACTGTCCATCTTGATTCAAGAACGAAAGCGTCGGGCCCTGGCGAAATTATTTGGTATAGACAAGGGTCGAATCCATCCCTTCACCGATGAGGAAAGGGGTGAAGATCGTTGAGGACACGCTATCAATCCGATCCAGAAGGCATGGAAGAGAAGCGAGTTCCACGTTGACTGTTGAATTGAGCCCAGTTATCGATCGACTAATTCAACAGGGAGAACTCTTCAAGATCGAACTTCCACTCGAGACAGTAATCAGGGAAATGGACGCGGCCAAAGACGACCTCCAGGACGCGACCGACTCATTCGAAGAGAGCAAGTGGAAATGGGCAACGATCCAAGGCTACCACAGCATGCTACACAGCGCCCACACTCTCCTCTATAGTCGAGGCTACAAGGAACACGACGAGAACGCCCTCGTAATCGCAATCGGAGAATTATTCAGTGAAGAACTCGGAACCGGACTATTAACCGTCTACAACAAGGCAATGCAGTTGAAGAGAAACGCGGAAGAACTCGTATTCTCAGAAGACGGCGCCATCGATACAATCGAAGGTGCCAAAGCATGGCTCAACGTCGCCCGCAACATCCTGAAAGCTAAGTAGGGAGAGCGAGCACCGGGGTCCAATACGAAGCTGTCCTTCAGAGTTTTGCTTCCTCTCTATGCTCCCTTTCGAGCTCTCTGACGGCCTGCCTCATGACCTTCTCGTGCGACTTGAGGCTTCCCCTGAGTTCACGAAGCGATCGGACCGGGATCAATAAGACTCCACCCTCTGTCTCGACGAACGCGACTTTAGAGCCCTCCTTGAAACCGTACTTGGCTCGAACCCTGGCAGGTATTGTTATCATACTCTTGCTCGTCACACTGCCCACTTCTCTCCATTTGCTATGCACCATGCAAATCAGCCCGAATCCCATTCAAATAATGATTCCGTATGGTGGGAGGAATCAGCCGCAGTCGGCATTGCGAAATGGGGATGGAAGCGTCTGAGTCAAGTTATTATCAGAACGGCAGCGATTGTAATCTCGCGATCTGCGTCGAGATCTTCGTAACATACTCGTTCAACTTCTCGATCACCCTCCGAGCCGTAACCACACCGACCAGTCGACCCTTATCCATAACCAATAATCTCCTGATCCCTTTAGACGCCATCAACTGCGCCACCTCATCAAAACCTGCCCCGGCATCAATACTCACGAGCTCACGACTCATAATCTCCTGAAGATGCACCATCCCCGCATCTCTAGCCAACGAATTGATCTTAGCAATAAAATCCCATTCAGTAACAATCCCGATCGCACCCCCTCTAGAATCAGCGACAATAACAAACCCATGGCCTTCACGTGCCATCCTCTTCGCCGCCTCCAACGCCGAAGTCTCGGGAGACAAGCTGATGAAATCCTTCTCCACAATATCCCTCGCATACAACACCATTCTTATCACTCGCCTCCCGATACGACAGGAGCCTCCCTGCCGGATGTTATCAGCTTATCCTGAGCCTGCACTCTCGCCTCCACAAACCTCCCACCCCTCAAACTACTCGGCAATACCGCCGCAAAACTCGCGATCCCCATGATAATGAATATCTCATGAATCGCATTCATGAACGGACCAACATCTACCGCCTGACCACCCGGTAGCCCTGCGAATATCGACTGCAGCACCGGCAAGGGCACACTCGTAGCCATAATCGCAAAGCTCACACCCAGACTCAACAAAACCCCAGCACTCACCAATGTAGAACTCATTCCACTAGCAATACCCCTCCTAGTCGGTGGAACACTGTTCATTATCGAGGCAATATTCGGCGCCACAAACATCCCACTACCAATACCGGCCAAGACCATCGGAATCAACAATTGAGAATAAGGCGTGGTCACGGTGATCGTTGCAAACCATAGAAACGCGATACCCGAAATAACCAGTCCAACAGTCGCCAACCCACGCGCCCCATAACGATCACTCAAATAACCACTAACAGGACCCAACGCAACAAACGCAACACTGAACGGGATCAACAACACACCCGCAGTCAAAGCATCCAGATGCAAAGGTCCCTGGAAATAGAACACCAAGACTAGACTCACCGCTCCTCTAGCCAGAGCAGCCAAGAAATTACTCAGTATGCCGCCTGCAAACATTCTATTCTTGAACAGTGAGATGTCCATCATCGGATTCGTGATCCTCCTTTCAACAAGGACAAATGCGACCAACAATAGCAGACCAACCAGCATCAATCCATAATCACCGATATCGAAACCGGCCAGAGCGCCCAGCGTCAGACCCAGCAAGAACAGCGTCAACCCACCTGCAAAGGTAAGATTCCCCAAAGGGTCCAGCTTCTCCCCCCGCAAAGGCGTACTCAACTCATGCAACTCCCCGTACGCCCAAACAGTAGCAAAGACCCCGATCGGGACATTCACAAGAAATATTGCTCTCCAACCAATCACAGGCGTAGCAGTCAAAATTCCACCAGCAATCAAACCCAAGACACTACCCGCCGTCCCAGCCACCTGATTCGTCCCAATCGCCTTGCCCCGCTCATTCGGCGGAAACGCATCGGTCAAGATAGCCGCGCTATTCGCAAACAATAACGCCGCACCCGCACCCTGAACCAATCGAAAGATGACAAGCATCAAACCATTCAATGCCACGGCACAGAGAAGACTACCCACGGTGAAAACTGCAAAACCTAGATTGTACAATCTGACCCGTCCATACACGTCTCCCAATCGTCCAATAGCCAGCAACAGCACGGCCAAGACGAGAATGTAGCCCATCAAGACCCACAAAGCATCGAACGTCGACGTCTTCAGATCATTAACGATAGTTGGTAGAGATATCACAACTACGTTCGAGTCGAAGACCGCCATGAACGAGCCGATCGTCACATTGAACAATACGATGTTCTTGTACTCCAAAAATCCGATCGCTCGCTTTAGGATACTAGATTTACCGGCGGGCAGGTCAGGCTTTCAATAAAGCTTAGGCTCGAACAGCACTAGTCACTGCACATAACCGCCAATCCTACCCAATTCCATGATGACCTCCTCAATCTCCTGTCCTTCGAATGGGAATCCTTTATCATGACCAATAATTTTGAAGCCACACTTTTCCAAAACCCGAATCGATGCCCCATTGTGTTTAGCGACACGTGCATACAACGGTCGCATCTTCACTTGATCTAGAAATATTGACAATGCTCTCGTTGCGATCCCTCTGCCCCAATACTCCTTTCCCAGCCAGTAGCCCACCAACTGCTCACCCTCCTGCTCCCAACTCACAACTCCCCCAGCCACCTCCCCATCAACCAACACCGTCTTCAGAATATTCCTCGGATCCTTCATGATCTTCTCCCAATGAGCCATGAACGCCTCTCTGGTCCGGGGAGGAAAAGCAGCCATCCGGTACCCTTCAGGTTCATGTTCAAACTTGAACGTGATCGGAAGATCATTCGGAATCACATCTCGCAAAACTACCTCGTCCACCAAACTCTCCATCTCCTTCTACCCACCAGCCTCGTCTAGCGTGTCCTCTGACTTAGCATTATCCACCTCATCCTCCGGCAGCTTCTCAAACTCAACCACCAGATCCGTCCCGATAATAGGTCCGATATCTCGATGGGATAGGACTAGGGTTTTCTTCTTCGCCAACCTGACGGTTCTTCCCTTTACTAGCGTGTCCGAACGTCCAATGTAACCTGTTCAGGATCCCTCTGTCCCGAATCCAACAATTTCTCCCGGTACGCTGCCAAGTCAAGGAATCCATGCCCTGAAATATTGAACGCAATCACCTTCGCCTCATTCTTCCTCTTACATTCCAACGCTAGATCAATCGCGGCCTTCACCGCATAAGCCGACTCTGGCGCGGGCAAGAATCCTTCCGTCTGCACAAAGGTGCGTGCAGCCTGGAACACTGCCATCTCATCCCGCGGATACTCCACCGCCTCGATCAATCCGAGATGCTTCAAGTAGCTAATGACCGGCGCCGCAGCATGATACCTTAACCCATCCGCTTTCACTGGTTCCATCTCCGCCTGATGCCCGACCGTGTACATCTTCAACAACGGCGTCTTCCCAGCATGATCGCCGTAATCGTACCGATACTCGCCCCTAACAAGATTCCCAGACACCTCCGTCTGCGCAGCTAAGAAACGGCACTCCCTCTTCTTTTGCAGAACCTCCCCCGCAAACGGCAAGGTAAAACCCCCAAAATTGCTTCCGCCACCAAGACAGGCGACCATAACATCCGGCGAATCATCCACCAGCTCAAATTGTTTCATCGTCTCCAATCCGATAATCGTCTGATGCATCAAGACATGGTTCAAGACACTACCCAGGCTGTAGACCCAGCCCCTATTCTTCTCCGCAAACTCCAAACCCTCCGAAACCGCAATTCCCAACGATCCAGGATGCTTCGGATTCTGAATCAACAATTCCCGACCAACATCCGTCATACCACTCGGCGAAGCCACAACCCTCGCACCATACAACTCCATCAACGCCTTCCTCTCCGGCTTCCAATCATACACCGCCCTCACCCAGAAAACAAGACACTTCAAACCCATCAAACTAGCTGCATACGCTAACGCAGTTCCCCACTGACCAGCACCAGTCTCAGTGGCCACACCAACATGACCCTCCTCCGCCGCATAATACGCCTGAGCCAACGCCGTGTTCACCTTATGACTACCAGTCGGCGACAGATCCTCCCGCTTGTAATACAAACGAGCCGGAGTATTCAGAAAATTCTCCAACCTACGCGCCCGATACAAGGGCCGCGGCCTACCCGCCTGTAAGTACAATTCCCTGACCTGATCTGGAATCTTGATCCAACGCTCCGTCGACATCTCCTGCGCCAACAACTTACGGGGAATCACCCTACTCAGAAACTCAAGCCGTGACGGGCCCTCATCCGGATCCTTTGGTCCCGGAAACGATCCGGGAAAATCAGGAACAATATTGTACCAAGACTTCGGCAGATCATCAATACTCAAAGGAATCTGATTTACGAACTTGTTATTCACCAAACGAATATCACACGAAAGATGAGAGGGCTAGTTGCTTGCTAATGCTTAAGCTTGCCTCTTCCAATCCAAGGAAAAAATCTGGCTCTAGTGCTTTACGGATGCTGGATGGGCCGCTATCGCATCAATTGATATCAACAAGTTAGGCGTGTCAGCTCCCAATCTAGCCACCGACCGCGCCGGTGGTTCTTCCGGGAAGAATTCTTTGTATGCTTCATTCATGCTCCGATAATCAGACGGGTTAACAAGATAGACTGTCGCCTTCACAACGTCCGGCAATGATGCCCCAGCAGCCTTCAAAGCGGTCTCAACATTCCTCAAACACTGCCGCGTCTGATCCATAACATTAGACCCGGCCAAGTCAGTAGGTTGCTGGCCTGGTTTCAGCCCCGTCTGGCCACTGATGAACACGAAACCATTGGCAACAACAACATGAGAATACGGACCCATAGCCCTTGCATGGCCCTGCAAAACCGGTACAGACTTCGTCTTCAAGTCCAACCAACTACCAAATCGGTTCGATAACGGGACAGGATTAAAAGAGCTATTCAGAGAAGCAACCCTTTAAGCCCAGCACTGTTAATAACGAATTCAGAATCTTGTGGCCACGTGACTTTGGGGATTCCAGAGAGAACCGGGACCCAGAACTCACACTTGCTCTGACCGAGGTTTGGAAAATCAAAAAATTACCAGACATTGAACGGGGCTACATAGAGGACTAGCTGGTATTTGGAAACAGAACAGAAGCTGGAGAGACGGCCTACAACCCCTCCCCAAGCAGTCCAGGACCAGCCGACAGTCCCTCTCGAACCCCCAGCCACATCAACGGAAACAAGCCCAGACACTCCCCACCCAGAGGAAGCATCGGCCTCAACAAGCGGCCTATCCAAGAATCCCGCACTACAAACACAGCTGATAGAGGCCGCGTTGTACGTATCAGGTCGGCCTCTTGATCTAAAGATCCTCGGAAACGTGATTGGTGCTCGTTCTGAAGAGAAGATACGAGCA